>DASXQC010000048.1:0-3144 GCA_036493235.1 Reyranella sp. | reverse complement strand
TCCCTGGATCAGCTCGGCGGCATCGTCGCCCACCATATGGCAGCCGACCACCCGGTCGGTCGCGGCCTCGACGATCAGTTTCATGAAGGTGCGCTGCTTGCGGCCCGTCAGCGTGTACTTCATCGGCGTGAAGGCCGAGCTGTAGACCCGCAGTTCGCCCAGCGTCATGCGCGCCTCTTCCTCAGTCAGGCCGACATTGGCCATCTCGGGCTGGCAGAACACCGCCGACGGCACATTGCGATGATCGGCCTTGCGCGGCTTGTTGCCGAACTCGGTGTCGGCGAAGCAGTGGCCTTCCATCAGCGCCACCGGCGTGAGCGCGATACGGTCGGTGACGTCACCGATCGCCCAGATATTGTCGGCCGTGGTCTTCGACCATTCGTCGACGGCGACGGCGCCCGCCTTGTCGCGTTGCACGCCCGCCTTCTCGAGGCCAATGCCGTGCGTGTTGGGCACGCGGCCGGTGGCATACATCACCAGGTCGGTCTCGAACATGCCACCGAGCGGCGTGTGCAGCTTGTAAGGTGCCTTGCCGTCGGTCGACTGGATACGCTGGATTTCGGTCTCCGAACGAATCCGGATGCCGCTCGCCTTCAGCGAATCGTGCACGAAGGTGCGGCATTCCTCGTCGAAGCCGCGCAGCACGCGATCCCGGCGAATCACGATGTCGACCTCGCAGCCCAGCCCGTGGAAGATGCCGGCGAACTCGACCGCGATGTAGCCGCCGCCGACGATGGTGATGCGCTTGGGCAGCGGGTCGGGCAGGTGGAACGCCTCGTTGGAGGTGATTGCGCACTCATGGCCCGGGACCGGCGGAACCTCGGGCCGGCCGCCGGTGGCGATCAGGATCTTTTCCGCCGTGACGGTCTCGCCGCCGATCTCGACGGTGTGGCGGTCCATCAGCCGGCCGCGGCCCATGTGGATCTTCACGCCGCTGCCCTCGAGCAGGCGGATGTAGACGCCGTTCAGCCGGTCGACCTCCTTGCTGACGGTGTCGCGCAGCGTCGCCCAGGAGTGGGTGGGCGTGCCGACCGTCCAGCCATAGGCCGCCGAGTCCTCGAACTCGTGGGCGTACTTGGAGCCGTAGACCAGCAGCTTCTTCGGCACGCAGCCGCGGATCACGCAGGTGCCGCCGACTCGATAGTCCTCGCAAATGCCGACCCGCGCGCCGTAGCCCGCAGCAATCCGCGAGGCCCGCACGCCGCCCGAACCGGCGCCAATGACGAACAAGTCGTAGTCGTATGCCATGACAAATCCCGAGGAGAACAAAACCTCAACACGGCCACAATTCCGGCCCGGCTCCGACTATATCGGTGCTTAAAGCCGCGGGTAAGGGAACCAGAGCGTGTTTTATGAGTTCCTGATACAACTATAGGTTGCCACCATGATCCTCAAGAAAAGCTTGCCGTTGATCCTGCTCCTGCCTCGCCGCCACCCCGGCCCTGGCTGCCCCCGGCCCGACGACCGACAATCCCCGCCCGGTGCCAGCGCGCCAGGCCAGCGGCATCATGCGCTACGATACCAACAAGGACGGTTTCGTCGACCGCGCCGAATGGGACGCGGGCCAGGGCGCCCGCTTCAAGGAGCTCGACACGAACCACGACGGAAAGCTCACCAAGGAGGAGCTGTTCTCCCAGTCGCGCTCGACCTCCGATCGCGCGCTCGAAAGGCAGGAGGCCTTCTTCCGCCGCATGGATCGCGACCACGACGGCTTCGTCAGCCAGGACGAGTTCATGGCGCAGGGCGCCAGGAACTTCACGCGCTGCGATCTCGACAAGGACGGCCGCACCAACACCGCCGAGTGTCGACAGGCCCTGCGCCGCCAGCCGACCGAGCGCGCGGCGCGCCGCCAGGACCAATAGACGAGAAAGGCCGCCTTGCGGCGGCCTCTCCCCTCTTCCAGTGCCGGGATCAGGTGCTTTCGGCGTGCATGACCTCGCCGAACAGGTCCCAGGTCTCCTTGTTGAATCGGGCGAGCTGGACCGCCTGGATCGGATAGAAGTCGGTCGCGCTGGTGTTGACCGTGATGCCGGGCAACAGCAGCGGCGGCACGTAGTTGTGGAAGCTCGCCGCCTGCTTCATGACGTTGGCGCGCGTGAGATCGTCGCCGCAGCGCTTCAGCGTCTCGACCATGATGGTCGCGACCGAATGGGCGAAGATGTAGTTGGCGTCGAGCGTGCTGGCGTTCGGCATGTTCTTCGCCATCCAGGCGCGCCAGGCCTTCATGTCCTCGGCATTGTCCCACTGCTTGTCGGTCGGGTCCTTGAGGTAGGCCGCCGTAATGATGCCCTGGGCGTTGTCGTAGCCGGCCGGCTTGATCACCGAGCCGACCGAGGCCGACACATTGACCAGGTAGTGCGCCGGCTTCCAGCCGATCTCGGCCGCCTTGCGGATCGCCTGGGCGCAGAACTTCGGCGTGCCGACGTCGAAGAAGACGTTGGCGCCGGAGTCCTTGAGCTGGATGATCTGGCTGTCGACCGTCGGATCGGTGATCTCGTACGTGACGTGCTTGACGATCTTGCCGGCATTATCTTTGCCGATGCCTTTCTTGAAGCCGTCGACATAGTCCTTACCGAAGTCGTCGTTCTGCATCAGGATGCCGATCTTCGGATCCTTGACGTTGGCCAGCATGTGCTTGGCGTAGATCTGGCCCTCGGTGTTGTAGTCGGGCTGATAGCCCATCGTCCACGGGAAGTGCTGCGGATCGCCCCACTTCGACGCGCCGGTCGAGATGTAGAGGTGCGGCACCTTCTTCTGGTTGACGTACTTGTGGATCGCCGTGTTGGACGGCGTGCCGAGGGTCTGGAACAGCAGCAGGACTTTCTCCTGCTCGACCAGCTGGCGCACGCATTCGACCGTCTTCGGCGGCGAGTAGCCGTCGTCGAGGGTGACGAAGTTCACCTTGCGCCCGTTGATGCCGCCGGCCTCGTTCAGCGCCTTGAAGAAGGCCTGATGCGCCTGGCCGATCACGCCGTAGGCCGAGGCCGGCCCGCTATAGGGACAGCAATGGCCGATCTTGATCTCGGCATCGCTCGCCCCGTCGTCGTACTTCTTTTGACCGAACGCCACGTCGGACGCTGACAAAATGGCAGCGGTTGAAACGCCACCCAAAAAACCACGCCTGCTCGTATTCACGCTTCCTCC
>DASXQC010000047.1:0-6105 GCA_036493235.1 Reyranella sp. | reverse complement strand
GATCCGGCGGAGTGTGTAAACCGGGTCGCCGTCGTCGCGCCCACCGTCTCGCCCTCGCCGTCGTCTCGTCCTCGTTATCGGAGTTCAACATGTTGCCGTGCTCGCGCTTGGTGCGCTTCGTTTTCCTCGCCTGCGCAGCCGTCATGGTCTCCGGCCTCGTGCAGGCTCAGCAGCCGCCCGCCGCACAGGCCAAGCCACCGGCCGCGACGCCAGCCGCTCCGGGGAAGGCGCCGCCGGGTGCGCCCAAGGATCCCGTGGTCGCCACCGTGAACGGCCAGCCGATCTACCTGTCGGAGCTGCAGGTCGCCCAGCAGGCCCTGCCGCCACAATACCGCAACATGCCGCTCAGCAGTGTCTACCCGGCGCTGCTCGACCGCCTCATCGACAGCAAGCTGGTGGTAGCCGACGGCAAGAAGAACAAGGTCGACGTCGATCCCGCCTTCAAGAAGCGCATGGCCTTCGTCGAGGACCAGGTGATCCAGGACTTCTGGCTACAAAAGGAGCTGAGCAAGCGTGTCACCCCCGATAAGCTGCAGGCGCGCTACCAGGAAAAGCTGAAGTCGATGCCGGCCGAGGACGAGGTGCATGCACGCCACATCCTGGTCGCCACCGAGCAGGAGGCGAAGGACCTGCTGGCCGAGCTCAAGAAGGGCACGCCGTTCGACAAGCTCGCCAAGGAGAAGTCGACCGACAAGGCGTCGGGCGCCGAAGGCGGCGATCTCGGCTGGTTCAAGCGCACCGACATGGTGAAGGAGTTCTCCGACGCCGCCTTCGCGCTCAAGAAGGGCGAGACCAGCCAGACGCCGATCAAGACGCAGTTCGGCTATCACCTGATCAAGGTCGAGGATCGCCGCCAGGCGCCGCCGCCCACCTTCGATGAGATGGCCGATCAGCTTCGCGAGGAAGTGCAGCGCGAGACCGTGACGCAGTACATCGATCAGCTGCACTCCAATGCCAAGGTCGAGAAGTTCAACATCGATGGCACGAAGGCCGCGCCGCCGCCGGCCAAACCGGCGGATGGTGCTGCACCGGCTGCGCCATCCGCCCCCGGTCCGGCGGCGCCCGCGCCGGCGCTGCCGAATCCGGCGAAGTAAAACTCACTTTCTGCTCGATTTCTGGTGTAGGCTCCGTCATTCGGCCACACCAGATGAATGGATGGGCCGGGGGGAAGGAACTCGATGTCCGCCGTTAAGCCCGCCGTATCGCCGCTCGCGCCTAAAACCACGCCGACCCTGCCGCGCATCGCGGGGGTCAAGCTCGCTGCAGGCGCGTCGGGCGTGCGTTATGAGGGGCGAGATGACGTGATGCTCGCGGTGCTGCCGGCGGGTGCGACCATCGCCGGCGTGCTGACCAAGTCCAAGTGCTCGTCCGCCCCGGTCGACTGGTGCAAAAAGAATCTGCCGCGCGGCAAGGTGCGGGCGATTCTGGTCAATGCCGGCAACGCCAACGCCTTCACCGGCAAGCTGGGCGACAAGGCGGTCGAGGAGAGCACGCGTGCGGTGGCGCAGGCGATGGGCTGCCCGCGCAACGAGGTGTTCATGGCCTCGACCGGCGTGATCGGCCAGCCGCTCGACTGGGAGAAGATCGCCGCGATCGTGCCGGCGATGATCAAGGGCGCGCGCGAGGACGGCTGGGCCGCCGCAGCCGGCGCCATCATGACCACCGACACTTTTCCCAAGCTCGCCACGCGCCAGGCCAAGATCGGCGAGCGAACGGTGACGCTGAACGGGTTCCTCAAGGGCTCGGGCATGATCGCGCCCGACATGGCGACCATGCTGGGCTTCGTCTTCACTGACGCCAAGATCCCGGGCAACGTGCTGCAGAAGCTGGTGACCGACTCGGCCGACAAGTCGCTGAACTGCGTCACCGTCGACGGCGACACCTCGACCAGCGACACCCTGCTGCTCGCCGCCACCGGCGCCGCTCGCCATGCGCCGATCGAGGAAGCCGACGATCCGGTGCTGGTCGACTTCAAGCGCGCGCTCGACGAGGTGCTGATCGAGCTGGCGCAGATGCTGGCGCGCGACGGCGAGGGCGCCACCAAGTTCGTGACCATCAACGTCGGCGGCGCCTCGTCCAACGGGGCCGCCCGCAAGATCGGGCTGGCAGTCGCCAACTCGCCGCTGGTGAAGACGGCGATCGCGGGCGAGGACGCCAACTGGGGCCGCATCGTCATGGCGGTCGGCAAGTCGGGCGAGCGCGCCGACCGCGACAAGCTGCGCATCTCGATTGGCGGCGTGAAGATCACCGACGGCGGCCAGGTCGTGCCGAACTACGACGAGACGCCGGTTGCCCGGCACATCAAGGGCACCGACATCGTGATCGACATCGATCTCGGGATCGGCCGCGGCCGTGCCACCGTGTGGACCTGCGACCTGACGCACGGCTACATCGACATCAACGGCAGCTACCGCTCTTGAATCTTGCCGAAGAGTGTCCCGGCGGCCCGCCCCCGCTCGGCGACCGGCCGATGGTTCTGGTCGCCGCGGTCGCGCTGGTCGATCCCGACGGCCGCGTGCTGATCGCCCAGCGGCCCGAGGGCAAGTCGATGGCGGGCCTGTGGGAATTCCCCGGCGGCAAGGTCGATGCCGGCGAGACGCCCGAACACGCGCTGGTACGCGAGCTGCGCGAGGAGCTTGGCATCGAGACGGCGACGAGCTGCCTGGCGCCGATCGCCTTCGCCAGCCACGGCTACGAGAAGTTCCACCTGCTGATGCCGGTCTTCGCCTGCCGCAAATGGCTCGGCACGCCGCAGCCGCGCGAGGGCCAGGTGCTGAAATGGGTGATGCCCGCCGAGCTCAGCCGCTATCCCATGCCGCCCGCCGACGTGCCGCTGGTCGCTCTGCTGCGCGACCTTCTTTGATCGGATTCCTCATCCCCGAAATCAGGCGAGCGGCACGCCTTCGCGCCAGTTGGTGAGGCGGCGGAAGATCACTGCCTGCGCCGTCGCCAGCAGCGCCGCGCCGGCGTAGGAGACGAGCAGGCCAATCGTCCAGGTGATCACGGCTGCGGCCATGTCGGCCTCGAGGTTCTGCAGCAGCGACAGCGGCAACAGGACGGAGACAGTGGTCGCGACGGCGCCGGCGAACAGCATCGCGAACAGGCTGATGACGATCACCCAGCTGCGGCCGCGGCCGTAGGCCCATGAGCGCCGCGGCGACCAGTCGAGGTCGACTGCCGTCGCCGCCAGCCCGAAGCTGACCCTGAGCGCCAGCAATGCGGATACGATGAAGCCGGTGCCGAGCGGCATCGCCAGGGCTTCGCGCCGGATCGCGTCCGGATCGGTCGACGGCTTGCCGAAGGCGGAGGGATCGACCGTGCCGATGATCAGGGTGAAGGCTGCGATGAGCAGGAAGGGAATGGCCGCCACCTTCATCAGATGGACCAGGAACGCCGTCTCGCGCCGCGACCAGCCGAGGCCCGGCAGCCGCTCGATGCGGCCCGGCCCGAGCAAGACAAGCCGCATCCAGGGCACGATGAACATCACCGTCGGAATGACGTCGACGACCTTCTCGACCAGCACCACGCCGAGGCTGCGGTCGCTCACCGAGTCGGCGGCGATGCGCAGCGCCAGCGACAGGATCCAGGGAATCGTGACGAGATGGAAGAAGAGGCCGAGGCGGCTGAAGAAGAACGCGAAGCTCTCCGACACGACCTGAACGAAGCTGAGCCGCATCAGCGTCCTGCCTTCTCGCCGGCGCTGCGCTCGGTCGTGCCGAGCGCCTCGGCCAGCCGATGGGCGGCGCTGCCGGGCTTGAGCGGTTTGGGCTGCGAGGGCGCCGGGGCCCAGCCGTGCAGGAACAGAACCTCGAAGGTAGCCGCGACCCGACCCGACGGGGTGGCGAAACGTTCGGCGTAGATCTCCGCGGCGCGCAGCAGGGTGGCGCGACGGCTGAAGCCGCGGCGGCGCTCGACCACCAGGTTGGCCTCGCCCATCGCGCCCAGATCGCGCATCAGGGCGAGTGCGCTTTCGTACTCGACGTCGATCGTCTCGCTGTCGGCGACCGGCATGGCGAAGCCCGCGCGCTGCAGCAGACCGGCGGCATCGCGCAGGTCGGCGAACGGCGAGACGCGCGGGCTCAAGCCGCTCTCGATCTCGCTCTCGGCCTCGGTGAGCGCCGCGCGCAGCTGCCACAAGGTGCCGCCACCAAGCATGGCGCCGAGGAACAGCCCGTCGGGTTTCAGGATGCGCGCGATCTGGATCAGGCTGCCCGGCAGGTCGTTGACCCAGTGCAGCGCCATCGCGCTCAGCACCAGATCGAAGGAATGCGGCGCGAACGGCAGTGCCTCCTCATCGGCGACCACCGCCGGCCCGCGCGTGTGGCGCGCGAAACCCAGGCCGAGATCGGCGCGCATCAAAGTCTGCATCGACGCGTGTCCTTGGAGCGCCGTCGCCACTTCGTCACCATGGCAGCCGAGATCGAGCGCCAGGCCGAAGTCGCGCCGCACGTCGTCGAGCCGCTCGACCAGGCGCGTGGAGATCTCGCGCTTGAGGAACGCCTGATCGCCCCAGCGCCGGGCCGCGCGCTCACGGCGCCGACGCAAGGTCGCGCGATCGAACACGAGCAGGGGGTCGGTGGTCACGGACTGTATGTAGGGAGGCGATTGCCCTTTTGGCAACGCAATTGCCTGCCTCAATCGAGCGATGCGGCCAGGAGTGTTACGACTGGGGGAATTGCGACTGGGACAGTGGTGTGTGACGGCGGGGCGACGGCTGCTCGATACGGTGCTGCCGCCGCTGTGCCTGGGCTGCAACGAAATCGTCGCCGAACCGGGGGCGCTGTGCGCGACCTGCTGGCCGGGCTTCAACTTCATCGCGGCGCCGCTTTGCGTGCGCTGCGGCGTTCCCTTCGCCGAACATATCGGCGAGACGGCGCAATGCGGCGTCTGCCTGCAACGCCCGCCGCGCTATCTGCGGGCTCGCGCTGCGCTGGTCTATGACGAGCGCAGCAGGCGCCTGGTCCTGCCGTTCAAGCACGGCGACCGCACCGACATGGCGAAGAGCTGCGGCCGCTGGATGGCGCGGGCCGGTCACGAGCTGTTGGCCGAGGCCGATCTGATCGCACCGGTGCCGTTGCATTGGCGGCGGCTGTTCACGCGCCGCTACAACCAGGCGCTCCTGCTGGCGCGTTCGGTGGCGCGGCACGGCGGCCGGCCGGTCGCCCCCGACCTGCTGCATCGCCCGCGCTGGACCGGTTCCCAGGCCGGACTCAAGGCCGATGAGCGGCGCAAGAACGTTCGCCGCGCCTTCGAGGTCAATGCGCGCTGGGCAGACAAAGTGAAGGACAAGGCGGTGGTGTTGGTCGACGACGTGCTGACCACCGGCGCCACGGCCGACGCCTGCGCCCTGGCCCTGCAGCGTGCAGGCGCCCGGCACGTTGATGTCCTGACGCTGGCGCGGGCCGTCCGTGCGGCGTAATAATCCGGCCAAGGAGTTTCTGCATGGCCAAGATCGAGATCTACACCACGCCGTGGTGCGGCTACTGCGCCCGCGCCAAGTCCCTGCTGGAGAAGAAGGGCGCGGCCTTCGAAGAGACCGATGTGATGGAAGACGCGGTCAAGCGCACCGAGATGCGCGAGCGCTCCAGGCGCACGACCGTGCCGCAGATCTTCATCAACGGCCAGCATATCGGCGGCTCCGACGAGCTCGCGGCGCTGGAGCAGGCCGGCAAGCTCGACGCGATGCTTGCCCAACCCGGCTGACAAAGAGGTATCCATGACCGCGTTCAAGGCCGGCCTGATTCAGACCAACGTCAGCAACGAGATGGCCGAGAACGTGGCCTTCGTGCGGGCCCAGGCGAAGGCGGCCCGCAACGCCGGCGCCGACTTCGTCATGACGCCGGAGAACACCGGCCTGATCGGCGCCAACCGCGCGGAGACGCTCGCCAAGGCGCAGACGGAGGAAGAGCACGGCATGCTCGCTGCCTGCCGTGCCTCGGCGCGGGAGACCGGTGCGTGGTTCCTGCTCGGCTCGATCCATGTCCGCGTGCTGGGCGAGGAGCAGATCCGCAACCGTTCCTACCTGATCGATCCGGACGGCGGCATCGTCGCGAGCTACGACAAGATCCACATGTTCGACGTCGAGCTGGCCGGCGTAGGCGGCCA
>DASXQC010000046.1:0-1513 GCA_036493235.1 Reyranella sp. | reverse complement strand
CCGGACCTGATCTGCGTGCTCGACTCGGTGTCGGGCGAGGCCGTCGGCACCGAGACCATCCGCTATGGCCAGCGTGTCACGGTGATCGCGCTGCCGCCGCCGCCGGTGTTCCTGAGCCCGAAGGGCCTGCAGCATGTCGGCCCGCGCGCCTTCGGCTACGATATCGACTTCAAGAGTGTGTTCGCATGAAGCGCGAGCTCTCCATCGACGACATCGAGTCGCTGGCCGTCGGCGCCTGGATCCTGGGCACCGGCGGCGGCGGCAATCCCTATCTGCCGCTTCTGAACATGCGGGCGCTCTACAAGGAAGGCCATCGCGTGCAGCTGATGCCGGCGGCTGACCTCGCCGATGACGACCTGGTGGCCGGCGCCGGCGGCATGGGCGCGCCGCTGGTCGGCAGCGAGCGAATGAGCGATGCGAAGACGCTCACGCGCGCGGTTCGGGTGATGGAGGATCACATCAAGCGTCGGTTCACGGCCCTGATGAGCGTGGAGATCGGCGGCGGCAACGGCGTGCGGCCGTTCATGGCGGCGGCGCTCATGAAGCTGCCTGTGATCGACAGCGACCCGATGGGACGCGCCTATCCTGAGGGGCAGATGACTTCGACCGCCATAGGCGGTCTGGCGCCTTGTCCGCTCAGCCTGGTCGATGTCCGTGGCCTCGAAAGCATCGTGCACAGCACGCCGCACGCGAAGTGGACCGAGCGGGTGGCGCGCAAGATCTGTGTCGAATACGGGTCGACCGCTTCGATGTGCGCACCGCCGCGTACCGGCGCGGAGATCAAGAAATGGGGCATCCACGGCACCACGACCAAGGCGATCCGCATCGGTGAGGCGGTGCGCCGCGCCCAGCGCCTGCACGAGGACGTGGTGGCGGCGATCCTGGCTGCCGAGTCCGGCGTTCTGCTGTTCAAGGGCAAGGTGGTCGACGTATCGCGACGGGTCACCGAAGGTTACCTGCGCGGCATCCTGCGCATCGATGGCGTCGACGACTTCCGCGGCGCTGCGATGCGCCTCAACTTCCAGAACGAATGGATCGTCGCCTGGCGTGACGAGCAGCCGCTCGCCATGTCGCCCGACCTGATCTGCGTGCTCGATTCGGTGTCGGGCGAGGCGGTCGGCAGCGAGACCATCCGCTACGGCCAGCGGGTCACCGTGATCGCCCTGCCGCCGCCGGCGATATTCCTGACGCCCAAGGGCCTCGAGCATGTCGGCCCGCGGGCCTTCGGTTACGACCTCGACTTCAAGAGTGTGTTCGCGTGAAACGGGAACTCTCCCTCGACGACATCGAATCGCTGGCCGTGGGCGCCTGGGTCCTGGGCACCGGCGGTGGCGGCAATCCCTATTTACCGCTGCTCAACATGCGGCTGCTCTACAAGGAAGGGCATCGCGTCCATCTGATCGATTCGAACGACCTGGCCGACGATGCGTTGGTCGGCACCGTCGCAGGCATGGGCGCGCCGTTGATCGGCCAGGAGCGGTTGAACGACAGCGTGACCGTGGCGCGCTCCGTC
>DASXQC010000045.1:0-5518 GCA_036493235.1 Reyranella sp. | reverse complement strand
CCTCGAGCTGGGCGGCGACACCGTGATGGCCTTCGTCGCCGAGACAGTGGTCGGTGCCACCGCCGGCGCAGTGCCGCCGGTCGGCCCGTACTTCAAGCGCGTGCGCGAGATTTGCGACAAGTACGGTGTGCTGCTGATCCTTGACGAGGTGATGTGCGGCATGGGCCGCACCGGCTCTCTCCATGCCTGCGAGCAGGAGGGCATAGCGCCCGACCTGATGACCATCGCCAAGGGGCTGGGTGGCGGCTACGAGCCGATCGGCGCGGTGCTGCTGGCCGGCAAGATCTATGAATCGTTCGCCAAGGGCAGCGGCTTCTTCCAGCACGGCCACACCTACATGGGCCATCCGCTGGCCTGCGCGGCCGGGCTCGCGGTGCAGGAGACGATCCGGCGCGACAACCTGCTCGACAATGTCCACACCATGGGCGCGCACCTGCGCCGGCGGCTGGGTGAGCGCTTCGGCAACCACGCTCATGTCGGCGACATCCGCGGCCGCGGCCTGTTCCAGGCGATCGAGTTGGTCGAGGACCGGATGACCAAGGCGCCGTTCGACCCGGCGCTGAAGCTCAACGCCAAGGTCAAGAGGGCGGCCATGGCGCGCGGGCTGATGGTTTATCCGATGGGCGGCACGATCGATGGCACGCGTGGCGACCACGTCCTGCTGGCGCCGCCGTTCATCGTCACCGCCAGCCAGATCGACGAGATCGTCGACCGGCTGGGCAGCGCAGTGGACGACGCGCTCGCCTGACGTGTTAGGCTCCTCGTCAGGAGGAGCCATGAAGCTCGGCGTTCTGCAGTTCTTCAGCTGGCCCGGCCGTCACGGCCCGCTGGACGAGGTCTATGCCCGTGCGCTCGAGCGCATCGAGATCATGGACAAGACCGGCTTCGACGCCGTCTGGCTGGCCGAGCACCACTTCACGACCTTCAGCGTCTGTCCCTCGGTGCACATGCTCGGTGTACTGGCAGCGGCGCGCACGAAGCGGCTGCGCATCGGTACGGCGGTGTCGCTGGCCGCGCTCTACCATCCGCTCCGGCTCGCCGAAGAAGTGGCGCTGCTTGACGTTCTCTCCGGCGGGCGCGTCAACTGGGGTGCGGGCCGCGGCTTCGCTCCGTCGGAATTCGAGGCCTTCGGCGTGCCGATCGAGGAATCGGCCGATCGCTTTCGCGAATCCGTCGAGATCGTGCTCAAGGCGCTGGGCGAGGAGCGCTTCAGCTATCACGGCACGCACTTCAAGTTCGACGACATCGAGCTGCTGCCCAAGCCGATGCAGAAGCCGTTGCCGGTCTGGATGGCGGCAACGTCGGAGGGTGCGATCGACTGGGCGGCGAGCCGTGGCTTCTCGATTCTGATGGACCCGCACGCCTCATTCAAAGAGCTGGCGGCCAAGCGCCAGCACTACGCGAAGAAGATGGCCGAGGCGGGCTTCTCCGACCGGGGCCGCGACATCCCGATGGCGCGGCTGATGGCGCTCGCCCCGACGGAGTCGGAAGCCGAGGCGATCGCGCGGCGCGGTGCGCAATGGATCGTCGACGCCTATGCCGGGCCGCAGCACGCCCATCGCAAACGCATGCCGCCGCGCACCTACGACGGCAAGGAGCCGGCGCAGCACTATGTCGACAGCGTGATCCTGCACGGCACGCCCGAATCGCTGGTCGACAAGATCGCGGAGCTGAAGGAGACGGTTGGCCTCAACTACCTGATGTGCGCCCCGCTCAGCCGCGACAGCTTCCGCCTGCTCGCCGACAAGGTCGTGCCGCACTTTACCTAGGAGGTAATTGAGCGCATCGGCACCAGCGCGCATCGCTCGGCCGACCATTTGGGGGAGGCCGTCATGGGCGAATGGGTCGGCGTTCTGATCGCGCTCGTGTCGAGCGCGCTGGGCGGCACCGCGGCAGCGGTCACGCGCTATCTCGTCGTCGGCGCCGCCGATCCGCTGACGCTCTCGATCCTGCGCTGGGGCATCGGCTTCGTCTGCGTCCTGCCGGTGGCGCTTGCCTTGCGTGTGCGCTGGCCGGCGCGCGCCGACTGGCCGGCGGTGGCGTTGCTGGGTTTCGCCTTCTACGGCCTGTTCTTCATCCTCTACAATCTCGCGGTCAGCTACACGACGGCGGCGCGCGCGAGCCTCGCGCTCTCGACCTTGCCGCTGCAAACCATGATCGTCGGCGCGCTGCTGGGCATCGAGGCCTTGAGCTGGCGCAAGACCATCGGCGTGTCGGTCGCCGTGCTGGGAGTCTGTGCAGCGCTGGCCTCAGGCCTGGCGCGAGCACCGGCCGGCGCGTGGCGTGGCGAGCTGCTGATGGCGGGCGCGGTGCTGTGCATGGCCTTCTACAACGTCTACTCGCGCCCCTTCATTCAGCGCTCCAGTGCGCTCGGCTTCCTCGCTGTCGGCATGGGCGCAGGCGCGATCGCCCTGGTGATCGTCGGCCTGCTGACCGGCCGCCTCGCCGTGCTGCAGGCGTTCGGCCAGGCGCAGTGGCTGGCCGGCCTCTATCTCGGCGTGGCGGGTGGCGCGCTCGCCTTCATCCTCTGGGTGTTGGCGCTGCAGCGTGCCTCGCCGACCCGCGTCGCCACCACCATGACCGTCAACCCAATCGCCGCCGCGCTGCTGGCGCAACAGCTCGTCGGCGAGCCGCTCACCGTCGACCTGCTGCTCGGCCTGATCGCGGTGTTCGCCGGAATCTGGATCGCCACCACCACCTCTGCACAGCCGCCTGTGCGATAGTGGGGCATGGCCCCACCGCTCCAATGCGCGGTCATTGTCAATCCGGCGGCGCAAAAGGGTGGCGCGGCGAAGCGCTGGGCGGCGATCGAGACGGAGCTGTCGGCGCGGCTCGGTTCGTTCAAGCCGCATTTCACGCAAGCACCTGGGCACGCGACGGAGCTTGCCCGCGGAGCGCTGGCCGAAGGTGCGCGGCGGATCGTGGCGGTCGGTGGTGACGGCACGGTCAACGAGGTGCTGAACGGACTGCTCGATTCGTCTGGGAGGCTGACCGCGCCTGATGCGGTGCTCTGCCCCGTCCCCGCCGGCACTGCGAACGAACTCTGCCGCGCGCTCGGCTATCTCGCCGATCCCAGGCGCGCCTATGACGCCGCCGGGAGCGACGCCACCCGCGCCATCGATCTGCTCCACGTCCGCTGCGCCGGCCTCGACGGCCGGCCCGTCGATCGCTTCGGCTATCTCATCGTCTCGCTCGGCGCGGCGGCGTCCATCAGCCATCGCACCTCGCAGTCGCGCTGGGCCAAGAAGCTGGGCGGCATCGCCTACCTGCTGATGACCCCGCCGGTGACGCTGGGCTATCGCAACCGCGCCGTCGCCATCACGGTCGATGGCGTGGCGCAAGGCACGCGGCCGATCTTCACCGCCATGGTCGCCAACACCGAGAATGGAGGCGGTGGCATGAAGCTGATGCCGGGCGCGCGCTTCGACGACGGCATCCTCGACCTGATCGAGATGGGCGATATCAGCGCGCTCGCCATGCTCACGACCGTCCTGCCCAAAGTCTATAACGGGGGGCACGTCCATCACCCGAAGGTGCGGATGAGCCGCGGCACGTCCTTCCGGTTCGAATCGGCCGTCGACACCCTGGTCGACCTCGACGGCGAGACGGTCGGCCGCCTGCCGCTCGACGTGTCGTTGATCCCGCAGGCCTTCGCCGTCGGCGCCTAATCAACACTGCAAAAAGTAGGTCAACCTCTCTGACCCTACTACCCACAGCATGGGCGCGCTTTGGTACGGGTTTTGCGTTATAATTCCGCACGGCAGTCCGCGGAATTCCTCCGCGGGGCTTGCCGGGATCAAGGAGAAGTCGAGACCAAAGTACGGAGGTCGAAATGTGTGATTACTCACTCGAGGCCTATCAGTCACGACCTGCCGCTGTCGGCGAAAAGCTCACGCTCGGGCGTTTTGCCAGCGGCTCCATGGGGTTTGCCGCCGGCACCGTGTGCGACACGGCCGTCTGCATTCCCGCCGACTCCAAGCTGCTGCTCGATGGCATCAGCGACTCCTTCCAGAAAGAGCATGGCGTTGGCGCCGTCGAGGAGGTCGTGATGACCCGCCTCGAGGAGCGCGCCTACGCCTACAAGGACGGCGTGCGCTTCTCCAATGGCGCCGAGGTGCTGCTGCAGCGCCTGACTGTCGGCCTCTCGGCCGTCGTCATGACCTACGGCGCCGAGCGGGCCGAATCGGTCCCCGCCCAGCCTGCGGCCGCACGCGAGCCGGAGCTGGTCTAACCGTTCTGAAATCCTGCAGGACGGGGCCTCATGCGGCCCCGTTTCTGTTTGTCTGCTGAATTGGGTGCACACGCATGAGCGGGCAGCGCCCATCGGATTTGCGTGACTACATGTTCGAATTGACGACCACCTCGAATCGAATTCGTCGCGTGTCTGGGACTTCAACTACGGATAGAGGAGAGAGCGATGTCTGCAACATTGATCAATCTCGTGATCCAGATCATAGCCGGTGCGCTCGGCGGCAATGGCGCGGGTGCCGCGCTGAAGGACATGAGCCTCGGCCCGCTGGGCAATACGATAGCGGGCGCGATTGGCGGCCTGGGCGGCGGTCAACTTCTTTCGGCGCTGATCCCGGCACTTGCCGGTGCCACGGGCGGTGCGGACCTGGGCGCTCTGGTCGGTCACGCGGTGGGCGGCGGGATCGGTGGCGCGATCCTCACGGTCATCGCCGGCTTCATCAAGAACAAGATGATGGGCGGCCATCCCGGGGGTGCCTAAATCATCGCTATCGGTCTCTGCTCACCTATTATGAGCAAGCGCCCTAGTGCCGGAAGTGGCGCATTCCGGTGAACACCATGGCGAGGCCAGCCTTGTCGGCCGCGTCGATCACTTCCTGGTCGCGCATCGAGCCGCCGGGCTGGATCACCGCGGTCGCGCCCGCCTCGGCCGCGGCCAGTAGCCCGTCGGCGAACGGGAAGTAGGCATCCGAAGCCACCACGCTGCCGACCGCTGGGCTCTGTGCGCGCTTGGCGATCTCGCCCGCTTCGGCGGCGCGGATCGCGGCGATGCGTGAGCTGTCGCGCCGGTTCATCTGGCCCGCGCCGACGCCCACCGTCGCGCCGTCCTTGGCATAGACGATCGCGTTGCTCTTCACGTGCTTGGCAACGGTGAAGGCGAACAGCAGGTCGGACAGCTCCTGCTCGCTCGGCGCGCGTTTGGTCACGACCTTGAGGTCGGCCCGCGTGATGCGGCCATTGTCGCGGCTCTGGAAAAGATAGCCGCCGGCCACGCTCTTCAGCGTCATGCCGGGGCTCGCCGGATCGGGCAGCGTGCCGGCCAGCAGGATGCGCACGTCCTTGCGTCGCGCCAGGATCTCGAGCGCCTCGGGCGAGACGTCGGGTGCGATGATCACCTCGAGGAAACGCTTGGCGAGGTCGGTCGCGGTCTGTGCTTCGAGCCGGCGGTTCAGCGCGACGATGCCGCCATAGATCGACACCGGATCGCACTCGTAGGCCTTGAGATAGGCGGCATACTGGTCCTTGCCGACCGCCACGCCGCAGGGATTGG
>DASXQC010000044.1:0-9070 GCA_036493235.1 Reyranella sp. | reverse complement strand
GCAACCTTTCCCCTGCAACGATTGGGCCATGAGGTCTGGGCGGTGAACACGGTCGAATTCTCGAACCACACCGGATACGGCGCCTGGAAAGGCCGCACCGCGTCCGCCGGGCAAGTTGCCGACATCGTGCACGGTATCGAGGCGCTGGGCGTGCTGCCCAAATGCGACGCCCTGCTGACCGGCTATGTCGGCGATGCAGCACTGGGCGACGTCGTGCTGCAGACCGCCCACAAGGTGCGCATGGCCAATCCGGCGGCCATCTGGTGCTGCGACCCGGTGCTGGGCGACACCGACACCGGTATCTACGTCAAGCCGGGCATCGACACCTTCTTCAAGGAGCGTGCGATACCGCGCGCCGACCTGATCACGCCCAATCATTTCGAGCTCGAGCACCTGACCGGCCGCACGGTGGGCACCATCGCCGAGGCGCTCGAGGCCACGCGAAGTTTGCTGAAAGGCCCGCGCCTTGCCCTGGTCACCAGCCTGCGCCGCTTCGACGCGCCGGTCGACCGGATCGAGATGCTTGCGGTCAGCCATGACGCGGCGTGGCGCATCGAGACGCCGCTGATCGAGTTCGAGGTGATGCCGAACGGCACCGGCGACACCGTCTCCGCCCTGTTCACCGCCCATTGGCTGGCAACCGACGATGTTCCGACCGCGTTGAGCCGGGCAGCGTCCTCCGTTTACGCCGTGCTGGAGAAGACTCGGGAAATGGGTGAGCGCGAGCTGCAACTCGTGGCGGCGCAGGACTGCCTGCTGTCGCCCCCCAGGCGCTTCACCGCCGAGAAGCTCTAGCATCGATGCACGTTCCGGGATTCAACTACGACCCGATCATGCTCGCGATCGAAGGCGCGGTGATCGGCTTCGTGATCGCAGTGCCGGTCGGCCCGGCAGCGGCGCTCTGCATCCGCCGCTCGATCACCATCGGCGCGGTGGCGGGCTACCTGACCGGTTTGGGCGCGGCGCTGGGCGACGCGGTGTTCGGCGCGATCGCCGCCTTCGGCCTGACCTTCGTCGAGGAATTCGTCGAGCGCCACGAAGCCTGGCTGCGCGCCATCGGCGGCATGGTGCTGGTCGGCATGGGTTGGGCCACCATGCGCCATCGCCTGCGCACGGTCGGCGATCCGGTGTCCGACGACGCCGAGCACAGGGTGGCGACGCATTTCAACTTCGCGACCTCGAGCTTCATCATCACCGTCTTCAACCCGCTCACCGTGATGGCGTTCGGCGCGGCGTTCGCCGGCCGCGACCTCGCCGGCGTCGGCTCGAGCCTGCCGGATGCAGCCACGCTGGTGGCGGGCGTGTTCGCCGGCGCCTGCGCCTGGTGGGCGATCATGTGCACCGCCGCGGTGGGGCTTCGCCAGCATTTCACCGGCAAGGGCATCCTGTGGCTGAACCGCGCCACCGGCGCGGTGATCCTGGCGTTCGGCGTGGTGGCGCTGATCTCGCTGCTGCCGCTGCCCTGGCGTCACATCGCCCGGTCGCTGGATCTGTAGGCACCGTTTCGACCGTTTTCACCGTTTTTGGCAAAGCCCCCGTTTTCGCTCGGGCGTCGGTGTAAGGGGCCTCCATCCATTAGCCGGAATTGCGGGAATTCGAGCGGCCCGTCCGGGCTTTTCCGCAATTCCGGCTAATCGTTCCGGGGCGCTTCGCTTACAGGGGGTCCTCAAGATGCTGCTGCAGCATCCGCTCCAGTTCCCGCCGGTCGTTGCCCTGCCGCGGCGTGAAGATGGCCAGCGATCCGGCACGTCCGCTGACCTCGAGAAACCGGAGCACGTCGGAGTAGCGGTCGAGGCGCGTCCAGAAGTCGTGGAAGGCGATGATGGCGGGAGGCTGGGGCCGCAGGAGCGCCATCAAGGTGCAGGCGATCCGAAACCGACCATCAACGAAGACCAGATCCACTGCTGGAGGCCGCAGTCCATTCCAGACGGCGCATGGATAACGCCGCCAGAGAGGCCTGGTCGCATCGTCCGTCGGGGAGCCCCATCTTCCCACCGGCCCCGTGTCCACGAGGCAGATCTTCAGCCGTCCATTGCCGAGAGCTTCTGCAGGTCGAGGTTCCGCGCTGATCCTCTCGACCCAATCCTTGTTGTTGTCGACGGAGTCGATGACGGCCGACGTTGCCTCGAGGAACAGGAGGGTCGAGCCACCACAACCGAACTCGACGATGTGCGAACACGGCGCGCTCCACTCCTGGAGGAGGGCCCGTTCTTCCGGGGTCATGTTGGCTGTGAGTTCACTCACGGCGCCCCTCCCCCATTAGCCGAAATTGCGGGAATTCAATCGGCCCGTCAGGGCATTCGCGCATTTATGGCTAATCGATATTGGAACACCTCTCCGCCCGCGTCTTCGTGGGGGAGAGGACATCTGAGTCGAAATTCCGGCTACTGGATATCAGGCGAAGCTGCAGACGTCATCGAAGTCGAGGCGCGGGTTCTGGTTGAACAGCTTGGCGTGGTCGCCGTAGCCGATGTTGCACAGGAAGTTCGACCTGAAGCGGCCGTCGGGAAAGAACGCCTGGTCGACCACTGCGTTGTTGAAGCCGCTCATGGCGCCGGCATCGAGGCCGACCGCGCGCACGGCGATGATGAAATAGGCGCCCTGCAGGGTGCTGTTGCGGAAGGCGGTTCGCAGCGTGTGCTCTTCCTTGCCCTCGCCGGTGTAGTTGTCCTTGGCTGCCGGATTGTGCGGAAAGGTCCGCGGCAGGTGCTCGTAGAAGCGCGAATCGTAGGCGATGATCGCCGTCACCGGCGCGGCCATGGTCTTGTCCATGTTGCCGGGGCTGAGCGCGGGCTTGAGCTTCTCCTTGCCCTCCTTGGTGCGCACGAACACCACCCGGGCCGGCTGCGAGTTCTGCGAGGTCGGACCCGTCTTCATGATGGCGTGGATCTCGCGCAGCTTGTCCTCGCTGACGGGCTTGTCGAGGAAGACGTTGTGGGTGCGGGCTGAGCGCAGGAGGGCGTCGAGCGTTTTGGCGTCGGTCATGGACGCACCGTAGCCCAGGCCGGCGCAACCGGTCGAGTTACGGCCGGGAAACCTCGTCCTTCAGGTCCTCGAGCGCGTCCTGCACGGCGGCGAAGACCGACTCCCAATCGCCGGCCTTGGGCTGACGGAACAGCCGCGCCGAGGGATACCAGGGCGCGCGCGTGCCACCCAATTGCCAGCGCCAGTCGGCTGCCAGCGGCAGCATCACCCAGGTTCGCACGCCCATCGCCGCGCCGAGATGGGCGATCGGCGCGTCGATCGAGATCAGCAGGTCGAGCTGCGACAGCGCGGTCGCAGCCTCGGCAAAATCGAAGATGCCACGGCCGACATCGTGCATCAGGCCGCCCGCACCGAACTGCTGGATCTCCTTCTGGTGCACGCCGCCCTGCAGGCTGAACACCAGCAGCTCGGGATCTCCGGCCAGCGTCAGGAACTTCGCGAACGGCGCCGAGCGCTGGCGGTCCTGTGGCTGGCCGGGCATGGCCGCCCAGTAAACGCCGATGCGCAGCTTCGCCTTCTCGAGATGGCCGAGCCGGATGCGGCTGTCGTTCGGCGCCTTGAGATACGGCGCCGACACGGCGGTGAAGTCCGCGCGGCAGAGATGCGGCAACGAGACCAGCGAGGCGTGCAGGTCGAAGCGCGGCAGCCGCTCGTCTTCGGCCACCACCTCGTCGACATAGTCGGTGCCGGCCAGCAGGTCCTTGAGCAGCGCCTGGCAGAGCACGATCACATGGGCGCCGCGGCGCTTCAGCTCACGGGCGAAGCGCACGAACAACAGCACGTCGCTCAAGCCCTGCTCGGGATAGAGCAGGATGCGCTTGCCGGCGATCTCGCCGCCGTCCCAGGCGGGCTGGCGGAAGTCGACCGTCGGAGTCTCGGGCAGCCGCTTGCGCGCCTCGTAGGCCGCGAACCCGACCTCGAGCTCGCCGCGCATCATCAGCGCGATCGCGAGCTCGGTGCGGGCACGGCGATTCTGCGGATTGAGCGTCAGCGCGCGGCCGAGGCAGCCGACCGCCTCGTCGATCCGGCCGAGGTCGCGCAGGCAAAGCGCGAGATTGAAGAAGCCCTCGCCGTAGTCGCGGTTGATCGCGATCGACTGGAAGTGGTGCTTCACCGATTCGTCGAGCCGGCCGGCAGCGCGCAGCGCATTGCCGAGATTGGAATGCAGCGCCGGATTGTCGGGATCGGCGGTGAGCGACAGGCGATGGTGCGCGACCGAGGCCTCGAGCTTGCCGATCAGCCGCAATGCCACGCCGAGATTGTTGTGCAGCTCGGTGTGATAAGGCCGCAGCGACAGCAGCCGCAGATAGGACTGGATCGCCTCGTCGAGCCGGCCGGCGCGTTGCGCCTGCGCGGCAAGCCGCAGCTGCTGAACGAAGCTGTCGGCCTGAAAAAGCGGAATGGGGTCGGCCGGGGACTCCCGGCGCAACGAATAGATCGACGGCGTGTCGTTCACTGGCTCGGAGATTACATCAGAAATATGGCATAAGCATCTGATTTTACGAATAACCTGTCCGACTACCTCATCCTGAGCGTCTCGGGGCGAGGTGGGGACTGGTAGTCCTGCAGCGCCACCGACGGCCGTCACAATCGTTCAAGACACCCGCGCCGGCCAGGCGCAGGCTCGCGGTCATGTCCTACGCCCCGATCTCGTTCGCGCAGAAGTTCGGCCTGTTCACCGAGCAATGGCAGCCCAAGGTCGTCGCCGAGATGAACGACTACCAGTTCAAGATCGTGCGCATCGAGGGCGACTTCGTCTGGCACCAGCATGCCGACACCGACGAGACCTTCCTCGTGCTGGACGGCACGCTGCGCATCGACTTCCGCGACGGCGCGGTGACCCTGAAGGCGGGCGAGATGTTCGTGGTCCCCAAGGGCAAGGAGCACAAGCCCTACGCCGAGACGGAGGTGAAGATGCTCCTGATCGAGCCGCGCGGCGTCGCCAACACCGGCGACGAGGTCAAAGGCGAGCGGACAGCGCAGAACGACGTCTGGATCTGACGTCTTTGCTCATTGGACCGCGGGCTTCCAGCCCGCCTCATGATTGAGCGCATTCACATGCGCATATGAGCGCGCAGGATGCGCGCGGTCCAATGACCATGAGCGGCACTCGAGTGCCGCGCTCCCCGCAAAGAGCTTTAGATATAGCCCTTGATCAGCTCTTCGGCGATCTGCACGGCGTTGAGGGCAGCGCCCTTGCGCAGGTTGTCGCTCACCACCCACATCGCGAGGCCGTTCTCGACCGTCGGATCGACGCGGAGGCGGCTCACGAACACGGCGTCCTGGCCGGTGATCTCCTTGGGCGTGACGTAGCCGCCGGCCTCGCGGCGATCGACCACCAGGATGCCCGGCGCGGCGGCCAGCAGCTGGTGCGCCTCGCGCTCGTCGAGCGGCTCCTCGAGCTCCAGATTGATCGCCTCGGCGTGGCCGATGAAGGTCGGCACGCGCACGCAGGTGGCGTGGACCTTGATCTTGGGGTCGAGGATCTTCTTGGTCTCGACCACCATCTTCCATTCCTCCTTGGTCGAGCCGTCGTCCATGAAGACGTCGATGTGGGGAATGACGTTGAAGGCGATGTTCTTGGTGAACTTCTTGGGCTCGAGGTCCTGGTTGACGAAGAAACTCTTGGTCTGGTTGAGCAGCTCGTCCATCGCCTCCTTGCCGGCGCCCGAAGTCGACTGGTAGGTCGAGACCACCACGCGCTTGATCTTCGCGGCGTCGTGGATCGGCTTCAACGCCATGACCATCTGGATGGTCGAGCAGTTGGGGTTGGCGATGATGCCGCGCCGCTTGTAGCCCTTGATCGCCTCGGCATTCACTTCCGGCACGACCAGCGGAACGTCCGGGTCCATGCGCCAGTAGGAGGTGTTGTCGATCACGATGCCGCCGGCCTTGGCCGCGCGCGGGCTGTGCTCGGCCGACACCTTGGCGCCAGGCGAGCTCAGCACGATGTCGATGCCCTTGAAGTCGAACTTGGCGAGGTCGTGGACCTTCAGCACCTTGTCTTCGCCGAACGAGATCTGGCGGCCGACCGAGCGCGACGAGGCCAGCGCCACGACGTCATCGGCCGGAAAGTTCCGCTCGGCCAGGATTTGCAGCATTTCGCGCCCGACATTGCCGGTCGCGCCAACAACGGCGACTCTGTATCCCATGGCGGGGGGAGATAGGCGTCCGGACGAGGTTTTGCAAACCCCTCTTAATTCCTCCCCATTCATATGGGGAGGTGGCGGCGTCATACGCCGACGGAGAGGTCAAAGGTCCCAGTGCCGTGGCTCTTGACCCTCCGCCCCGCCACGAGCAGGGCACCTCCGCGCGCTGCGCGCAGGGAGGAAGTCTTACCCCGCCGTGGCCCCGGAGGCCTTGATGATGGGCAGCCAGAAGTCCGTGTCCTGGTGCAGGAACTTCAAGGCCTCCTCGGGCGAGCGGTCCGGCCAAACGATGATGCCTTGCTCGTCGAACTTCTTGCGCATCTCGGGCAGGTTGGTGATGCGGTTGAACTCGCCGTTGAGCCGGGTCACCAGCGGCGGCGGCAGGCCGGCTGGCGCGCCGAAGCCCAGCCAGGTGTCGACCACGAAGTCCTTGAAGCCCGATTCGATCATGGTCGGCAGCTCGGGGAACTGATCGATCCGCTTCGCGCTGGTCACCGCCAGCGCCTTCAGCTTGCCCGCCCGGATCAGGCTGACGACCGTGGGCGTGTTGAACATGCCCATCTGCACCTCGCCGTTGACCACCGCCTGGATGCCGGCGGGCGTCGCGCGATAGGGCACGTGGGTCATCTTCACGCCCGAGCGCATCTCCAGCAGCTCGCCCGACATGTGATGGCTGGTGCCGATGCCGCCCGAGGAGAAGGTGAACTCGCCCTTCTTGGCACGCGCCTGCTCGACCACGTCGGCCGCGGTCTTGGCCGGGTTCGACGGATGCACGATCAGGACGTTGGCGACCGAGAAGTTGATCGACAGGACGATCAGATCCTTGAACGGGTCGTAGCCCGGCGTCTTGTAGAGGCCGAGATTGTAGACCAGCAGGCCCTGGGCGATGACGCCGAGCGTGTAGCCGTCGGGCGTCGATCGCGCGAGATCGGCCATGGCGATCGTGCCGCCGGCGCCGGTCTTGTTGTCGATCACGATCGTCTGGCCGAGCGTCTGGCCCAGTTCCTCGCCGTAGAGGCGCGCGCCAATGTCGCCGGTCGCGCCGGGCGCGTAGGGCACGATCATGCGGATCGGACGCGTCGGCCACTGTTGTGCCCGGGCGACAAAAGAAGTCGCCAGGGGCGCCGCGAGCGAGGCGGCGAGAAGCTTGCGTCTTTTCATCAGAGCCCCACCGAATGCGCGACGAGTTGTGCCAGTTGCTTGCGGAGCTTCGCGACCAGAGGACCGGCGCCACGCTTGCCGAGGAGATTCTTCATCTCATAGGGGTCGGCCTTCAGGTCGTACATCTCGTCACATTCGACGCCATCGAGCGACTTCTGCGTCCAGTGGATATACTTGTGACGCGTGGTGCGGATCGCCTTGTAGCTCATGCCGATCAGCCACGGCATCGCCTGCTCGCTGAAGTACTCGCACATGAACGACGTGCGCCAGCGGCCGCGCTTGGCATTCTTCGACAGCGGCCTGAGCGACAGGCCCTGGATGTGCTCCGTGTCGGCCTTCTTGGCGCCGGCGAGGTCGAGCAGGCTCGGCGCGATGTCGAGCGCCAGCACGAGATCGTCGTTCACCGTGCCCGGCTTGAACCACGCCGGATAGCGGATCAGGAACGGCGACTTGATGCCCTCCTCGTAGGCGAAGCGGCGTTCCGGGCCGAGGCCGTGCTCGCCGAAGAAGTAGCCGTTGTCGCCCAGGAATAGAATGAAGGTGTTGTCGAGCTGGCCGGTCTCCTCTAGCACCTTGAAGACGTCGGCCATGCCCTCGTCGACGCTCGCCATCATCGCGGCGCGCAGGCGGATCTCCTCCTCGGTGCCAGCCTTCATGCCGTCGAGCAGCGCGCGCGAGGCCTCGTTGACGCGGAGCTTGAAGGCCTCCGTCCAGGCGGGCTTCTGCTTCACCACGTCGGCATGCGGCAGCGCGTTGGGTCGCCGCGGGAAGCGCTCGCCCTTGTAGAGGTCGGCATGGCGCGGCGCCGGCTTATAGCCGCCGTTCTTGAACGAGACCTGGCCGTCGGGCGCCTGATAAGCGTCGGGGTGGACCGCCTTGTGGGCGAAGAACAAAGCGAACGGCTTGCGGCGCTTCTTCTTCAGGAAGTCGACGGCATGCGCGTTGAGCAGGTCGGTGATGTAGCCTTTGTGCTGCCGCTCATCGCCGTTGATGTTCAGGATCGGATTCACGATCGAGCCATGGCCCGGGAAGCTGACCCAGTGGTCGTAGCCCGGCCGCGGCCCACCGGAATTGCCCATGTGCCACTTGCCGACATGCGCCGTCTCGTAGCCCTGCTTCTGCAGGACGACGTGATAGTTCGGCAGGCGATGGCTGTGCGCATCGCGCGCCACGTTGTCGATAATGCCGTGGCGGCTCGCATACTGGCCGGTCAGGATCGAGGCCCGGTTGGGCGAGCAGAGCGGTGTCGTATGAAAGGCCGACGTGAACATCGCACCTTCATGGCCGATGCGGTCGATGTTCGGCGTCTTCATATAGGGGTGGCCGCAGATGCCCAGTTCGTCGAACCGTAGATCGTCGATCAGGACGATCAAGAAATTCGGTTTGCGGCTTGCTGCCATGTCCCCTCCCATTGTCGCGCGCTAGTATCGCCAAGAAAGGGATTCATTGCATGCCGGAATCTGCGCTGCCGCTCGCGGGGCTGAAAGTCCTCGATATCAGCTCGTTCATCGCTGCACCCGCCGCCGCCGTCGTGCTGGGCGACTGGGGCGCGGAGGTGATCAAGATCGAGGGACCGGACGGCGATCCCAACCGGCGGATCATGACCGACTCGGCCAACTACCCGAAGGCCACGGTGAACTATCCGTGGGAGATGGATTCGCGCAACAAGCGCTCGATCGTGCTCGACCTCAAGAAGCCCGAGGCGCGCGCGGCCCTCGACCGGCTGCTGAAATGGGCCGACGTGATGATCGTGAATTTCCCGCCGCTGGTGCGCG
>DASXQC010000043.1:0-6953 GCA_036493235.1 Reyranella sp. | reverse complement strand
GATCGGGCGCGTCGGGGGCGGCGGTGGCGTGGAGCCTGGCGGACACGCGTATGCGCATCCTGTGCCTGGAGCAGGGCGACTGGGTGCGCTCGACCGAGTTCCCGGCCAACGGCCGCGACTGGGAGGCGCGGCGCGCGTCGGGCGGCGATTGGGACATCCGGCCCAACTTCCGCGGCCGGGCGACCGACGATCCGGTCAACGACGACAACTCGGTCATGAAGGTCGCCAACTTCAACGGCGTCGGCGGCGGCACGGTGATCTACACCGCCCATTGGCCGCGCCTGCACCCGTCGGACTTCAAGGTGAAGTCGCTCGACAACGTCGCCGACGACTGGCCGATCGACTACTGGACGCTCGAGCGGTTCTACGAGGAGAACGACCGGATGATGGGCTCGTCCGGCCTCGAGGGCGATCCCGGCGTGCCGCCGCGCCATCCGCCGATGCCGCCGATTCCACTGGGCAAGACCGGCGCGCACTACGGCCGGGCGATGAACAAGCTCGGCTGGCACTGGTGGCCGTCCGACACCTCGATCGCCACCCAGCCCTACGAGGGCCGCGCGCAGTGCATCAACCTCAACCACTGCACGCCGGGCTGCGCCCAGGGCGCCAAGGCCAGCACCGACATCACCTACTGGCCGCTGGCGATCCGCCAGGGCGTCGAGCTGCGCACGCGCTGCCGGGTGCGCGAGATCGTGCTCGATGAGGGCAGCGGCATGGCATCGGGGGTGATCTACTACGACGCCGACGGCAACGAGCACTTCCAGCCGGCCGAGCTGGTGATCATGGCCTGCAACGGCGTCGGCACGCCGCGGCTCTTGCTGAACTCGGTGTCGGGCAAATTCCCCAACGGGCTCGCCAACTCGTCGGGCCTGGTCGGCAGGAACCTGATGCTGCATCCCTGGCCGGTCGTCTCGGGCTACGTGCCGGAGACGCTCGACGGCGGGCGCGGGCCGATCACCTCGCTGTGGAGCAAGCAGTTCTACGAGACCGACACGAGCCGCGGCTTCGTGCGCGGCTACACGCTGCAGTTCAATAGAGGCGTCGGCCCGGTCAACCAGGCGCTCGGCGGCGTGGCGGCGGGGCACCTGCCGTGGGGCCGCGACCATCATCGCGTCTATCGCGAGCTGCTCGACCATCGCGTCGGCATCGGCGTGGCCTGCGACGACCTGCCGGAGGAGCACAACCGCGTCACGCTCGATCCCGAGCTGAAGGATGGCAACGGGATTCCGGCGCCGAAGATCGACTACACGATCAGCGCCAACACCCACGCGATGATGGAGCACGGCATCGCCCGCGCCGAGGAGATCCTCGACGCCTGCGGGGCGTCGCGCATCCACTGCTCGCGCGAGGTGCTGAACTATCCCGGCCACCTGCTCGGCACCGCCCGCATGGGGACCGATCCCGAGCGCTCGGTGGTCAACGAATGGGGCCGCAGCCACGACGTGAAGAACCTGTTCATCGTCGACGGCAGCGTGTTCGTGACCGGCGGCGGCGTGAACCCGACCTCGAGCATCCAGGCCATCGCCCTCTACATCGCCGACCAGATGAAGCAGCGGTTGGCTAACTTGTTTGATTAGCCCCCTCCGTCGGGTGACGTCAGGGCGCCAACCCGGCGTCCTTGAAGTAGCCCAGCACCCCCGGATGCAGCTCCTCGAACGAGTTCACGCCGGCCAGCGTGTTGGCCGAGGTGGTCTGGGCGAGGTAGGGCGACTTCATCGACTGCTGCTCGGCCTTGTAGAGGTCGGCGGCGAACCGGCGGGCGACCGCCGGGTCGAGGTCGGCGCGGGCGGCGATGAAGCTCCACGAGCCGATCGTGGTGACCGAGCTCGACTGGCCGGGATAGGTGCCGGCGCGCACGGTAAGCGGCACCAGGAACGGGTACCTGGCGCGGATGCGCGCGGTCTCGTCGGCGGTGGGGACGATGAAGCGCACGCCGATCGGGTGCTTGGCGATGGTGACGAAGGCGGGCTGGCGCAGGCCGCTGCCCCACATGGCGGTGGCCTTGCCGGAGAAGATCAGCGGCGGGCCGTCGGTGAACTCGGGCGGGTAGATCGCCCGGAAATCGCGGTCGAGGTCGAGGCCGAGGCCGTCCATCACGTAGCGCGCCTGCACCGCGCTGCCGGTGCCGCGCGGGCCCCAGACGATCGGCGCCCCGTGCAGGTCGTCGATCGAGCGGTGCGGGCTGTTGTTCAGGACCGCGAACATGCCGGGCGTGTAGTACATCACGCTCACCACCTTGAGGTGGCCGGGCTGGCGCGATTCGCTTTCGTTGAAGACCTCGCCGCTCATCAGGCCGAGGTCAATGCTGCCGGCCTTGAGGCGCTCGGCATTGTCGGTCGAACCGTTGGTGTCGACGGTGCGGATCACGAGGCCGTGGTCGATCGACTTCAGCGTCTCGACGAGGGCCACGGAGTAGGGCGCGAAGCCGCCGCCCTCGGGCGTGGTGCCCAAGCGAAGCGTAGCCGTCGACTGCGCCGAAGCGGGCGACCCCGCGAGCAAGAGACCGGCGACCAGCAGCTGCCGTCGACGCATGAACCAACCCAAATATTCCGCGCGATACTACGCGGCGATTCACGGAAAATGCAAATCAGGTTCGTCAGATCGGCGGCGGCGCTTTGTCGGGATCGATTGCGCGCACCACGTAGGTTTCCGCTTCGGGCCGGTAGAGCTCCCACAGGAAGCGGAGTTCGGTCAGCGGACTGCTGCTGAGGTCGACGCGCAGGTCGACGTAGGGAAAGCTCTCGCGGTGCACGACCAGCAGGCCGGCCGACTTCACCTGCCTGAGCTCGCCGCCCGCCGCCAGCCCCGCCTCGATCGCGCGCACCAGCCGCTCGGCCAGCGTCTCGGTGTGGTTGGCTTCGAAGCTCTCGACCATGGCGTCGACCACGTCCGTGGTGCGCAGAATGTTGCCGATCGCCACGCAGTCGCGGCCCACCCGGCCCTTGGCGATCGAGGTGATCCTGCTGCCGTTGAAGAAGGCGGCCTTGCCGTCGGCCGCGATCGCCGCAAGCTGGCGCCAGCGGAGGTTCGCATCGTTGTCTTCAAGCGCGCGCATCATCGCCTCGGGTTGCTCGCCCGCCGTGAGGTGGTCGATCATCTTCGGGCCGAGGCGCGGGTCGGTGCGGTGCTGTGTCAAGACCGCACCGACGCCGGCCTTCGCATAGGCACAGCGGCCGCCGACTGCCATAGAAGAGGTGGTGACGACGGCGCCCAGCATGCCGGTGCGTGCGCATCGGCCGGCGATCGAGAAGGTCATGTCCGTTCGGTCCTCATGTCGGAGGTCATCATGGCAAATGCCTTGTCGGAGAACGAGCGCGGCCTGATCGACGCGTGGTGGCGCGCCGCCAACTATCTCTCGGTGGGCCAGATCTATCTCTACGACAATCCATTGCTGCGCCGGCCGCTCGCCGAGGCGCACATCAAGCCGCGCCTGCTCGGGCACTGGGGCACCACCCCGGGGCTCAACTTCCTGTGGGTCCATCTCAACCGGCTGATCCGCCGCGATGACCTCGACATGATCTACATCACGGGGCCGGGCCATGGCGGCCCCGGCATCGTCGCCAATGCCTGGCTCGAAGGCACCTACAGCGAGGTCTATCCCGACGTGTCGTTCGACGAGCCCGGGATGAAGCGGCTGTTCACCCAGTTCTCCTTCCCCGGCGGCATCCCGAGCCACGCCGCGCCCGAGACGCCGGGCTCGATCCACGAGGGCGGCGAATTGGGTTATGCGCTGTCGCATGCCTATGGCGCGGCGTTCGACAATCCCGACCTGATCGTCGCGGCGGTCGTCGGCGACGGCGAGGCCGAGACCGGCCCGCTGGCGACGAGCTGGCATTCCAACAAGTTCCTGAACCCCGTCACCGACGGCGTCGTCCTGCCGATCCTCCATCTCAACGGCTACAAGATCGCCAATCCCAGCGTGCTCGCCCGCATCACGCCGGAGGAGCTCAAGCACCTGTTCCTCGGTTACGGCTACACGCCTTATGTGGTCGAAGGCCACGACCCGATGGCGATGCACGAGAAGATGGCCGAGACGCTCGACGCGGTGATGGCCGACATCCGCCGCATCAAGGACGAGGCGCGGACGAAGGGATTCACCGGTCGGCCGCGCTGGCCGATGATCATCCTGCGCACGCCCAAGGGCTGGACCTGCCCCAAGGAGGTCGACGGCAAGCGCACCGAGGATTACTGGCGCGCCCACCAGGTGCCGCTCAGCGGCCTGCACGACAATCCCGCGCACGTCCGCCTGCTCGAACAGTGGATGAAGAGCTACCGGCCGGACGAGCTGTTCGACGCGGACGGGCGGCTGCGGGCCGATGTGGCGGCACTCGCGCCCGAAGGTACGCGGCGCATGAGCGCCAACCCGCACACCAACGGCGGCCTGCTGCTGCGCGATCTGCGGCTGCCCGACTTCCGCGACTACGCCGTCGAGGTGAAGGCGCCCGGCGCGGTGACGGCGGAGGCGACGCGCGAGATGGGCCGCTTCCTGCGGGACGTGATGAAGGCAAGCGCGGGCGAGCGGAACTTCCGGCTATTCAGTCCCGACGAGCTCAACTCGAACCGCTGGCAGGACGTGCTCGAGGTAACCAACCGCGCCTGGGTGGCCGAGACCTTGCCGTGGGACGATCACCTTGCGCCCGACGGCCGGGTGATGGAGATGCTGAGCGAGCATCAGTGCCAGGGCTGGCTCGAAGGCTACCTGCTGACCGGCCGGCACGGCTTCTTCTCGTGCTACGAGGCCTTCATCCACATCGTCGATTCGATGCTGAACCAGCACGCCAAGTGGCTGAAGGTCTCGCGCCATATCGCGTGGCGCCGGCCGATCGCCTCGTTGAATTACCTGCTGTCGAGTCACGTGTGGCGCCAGGACCATAACGGCTTCAGCCACCAGGATCCGGGCTTCCTCGATCACGTCGTGAACAAGAAGGCCGAGCTGGTGCGGGTCTACCTGCCGCCCGACGCCAACACGCTCCTGTCGGTGACCGACCACTGCCTGCGCAGCCGCAACTACGTGAACGTCGTCGTCGCCGGCAAGCAGCCAGCGCCCCAGTGGCTCACCATGGACGAGGCGATCAAGCATTGCGACGCCGGCCTCGGCATCTGGGAATGGGCGAGCAACGACCGCGGCGGCACGCCCGACGTCGTGATGGCGTGCTGCGGCGACGTGCCAACGCTTGAGACCTTGGCCGCCGTCGACCTGCTGCGCCAGCACGCCCCCGAACTGAAGGTGCGGGTGGTCAACGTCGTGAACCTGATGAAGCTCCAGCCGCCCAGCGAGCATCCGCACGGCCTGCCCGACGCGGACTTCGACGCGCTGTTCACGACCGACCGGCCGGTGATCTTCGCCTTCCACGGCTATCCGACGCTGGTCCATCGGCTGACCTACCGCCGCAACGGTCACGACAACTTCCACGTCCACGGCTATCGCGAGGAAGGCACCACCACGACGCCGTTCGACATGTGCGTGCTGAACAAGATCGACCGCTTCCACCTGGTTGGCGACGTGATCGATCGCGTGCCCGGCTTGGCCACGCGCGCGGCGTACGCCAAGCAGGCGATCCGCGACAAGCTGATCGACCACAGGCAGTACATCGCCAAACACGGCGACGACATGCCCGAGATCGCCAACTGGCGCTGGGATGGGCAGGCCGCTTCCGCGACCCGCTCGACCGAGGCCGACAACATCTGAGTCAGTGTCGCATGTCTACGCGAGCGGCCCTGTCGCGAACGTCGCGCCGGAGATTGCTGCCCAGCATCGTCTTCAGGCCCGCGAGCAGTCCCGAGGCGCTTTCCCAGATCTCCGCCTGGTCGGGATCGAGCCGCAGCAGGACGATGTTGGGATCGTTGCGGCCGCCCTCGTACCAGGCGGCGACGCTGCTGCTCCACAGTCTGTCGATCATCGCCGGATTGTTCTCGATCAGCAGGATGCCGTGTACGGCGGCGAACAGGTCGTGGTCCTTGGCGGTGAAGGTCGCGACCGCGCGATGGCCTTCGGTCAGCTGGCCGAGCATGACGTTGTCCTTCACGGTGAAGAACCAGATCGAGCCGGGCTGATCGGCGTCGAGCATCGCCGTCATCGGCCGCGTATGGCCTTCGTCGGCGCTGTGCAGGCCCAGCATCAGCGTGCGGTCGTCGGCCAGGGCGTCCCAGAATTTGCGTTCGAGTTCCTGTGGCGTCGGCATGCGGTTTCCTCGCTGTCGGTGTGATGTTTCGTGCGATCTGTGGGGCCAACGAACGGTGGCGCGCGGACGTTGCATGACGCTAAGTTTCCCGCATGACTCTCAAACTGCTCCTCAGCGGCGATTCCATCCTGCAGCGCCGCCTGCAAAGTCAAAGTGACAGCGCGCTCAAGCCCCTGTTCGACAAGGTGCGTTCGGCCGACGTCGCCTTCACCAACCTCGAAGTGCTGGCCAACGACTATCGCGGCGATCCGGCGCTGGAATCGGGCGGTTCGCACTTCGGTGCGCCGGCCTGGGTGCTCGACGAGCTGGTCGAGGCGGGTTTCGGTTTGTTCGCCACCGCGACCAACCACGCGCTCGACTACTCGATCTCGGGGCTCGTGCATTCGATCGAGGCGATGGAGCAGCGCGGGATTTCCTTCGCCGGCGTCGGCCGCCATCTCGAGGACGCGCGGCGGCCCTGCTACCACACCCATCCTGCAGGGACCGTGGCGATGATCTCCTGCGCCTCGTCCTTCGCGAAGGGGCAGGAGGCAGCGGCGGCTCGGACGGACCTGCCGGGTCGGCCGGGACTCAATCCGCTGCACTTCGAGACCGTGCACGAGGTGACCGAGCAGCAGCTCACGAGCCTGTGCGAGATCGCCGACCAGCTCGGCCTCGAGGCCGACCGTCAGGCCAAAATCAAGATGGGCTTCGCCTACCCGCCGGCCGATCCCTCGGTCTTCCCGCTCGGCGACATGAAGTTCAAGACCGCCAACCGCGCGCAGGTGCGCA
>DASXQC010000042.1:0-1729 GCA_036493235.1 Reyranella sp. | reverse complement strand
AGCACGACCTGAGAGCGGCGCGAGGGCGCGGCCTTGAGCCAGTTGCCGATCGTCGTTTCCGACTCCCCGCCCTTGTTGCCCGGCACCCAGCGCGAGTAGACGTCCGCCGTATCGACGGCGTTGAGGCCGGCATCGACGAAGCGATCGAGCAGCCGGAAGGCGCTCGGCTGGTCTACGGTCCAGCCGAATACGTTGCCGCCGAATACGAGCGGCGCAATCTCGAGGCCCGAGCGGCCCAGCGGACGCGATTCCATCGGAGAATTATCGCCCCGGGCTGCGGTAAATTACCGCCATGACGATCATCGACTCGCAGGTCCATGCTTACGAAGCGAACACGCCAGAGCGGCCCTGGCACAGCGTGCCGAACTGGCCTTCCCACGTCTCCGGCGACGAGATGGTCGCCGCGATGGACCGGGTCGGCGTCGACGGCTCGATCTTCATCTCGGCTTTTTCCCTCTACCAATACGACGCGAGCTACGCGGTCGAGGTGCAGCGCAAGCACCCGGGGCGCTTCGCCATCATCAAGCCCGTCAACCCCGCCGATCCGGCGGTCAGCGAGGTCATCGCCGAATGGAAGAAGCAGCCTGGCGCGGTCGCCGTGCGCATCATGCTGACGGCACGGGAAGCGGGCCTGCGGGCGGACGACCCCGGCCTCGACCGCATCGCGCGCGAAGCCGCGCGGCATGGCTTTCCGGTCAACGTGCTGTTCTGGGGGAGAGTCGACGATGGCATGGCGCTCATCGATCGCCATCCGAACACTCGATTCATCATCGACCATATGGCGATCCAGCAGCCGCGCACGCCGCCCGCCCCACCCGAGCCCTGGACCGAGCTGCCGAAAGTGCTCGCGCTCGCGAAGCGCCCCAACGCGCTGATCAAGGTAAGCGGCGCCTGCACGCTCTCGCGCGAGCCCTATCCGTTTCCCGACATCTGGGATCCGATTCGGCGCCTGATCGATGCCTGGGGCGTCGAGCGCTGCCTCTGGGGCACGGACTGGACGCGCGCCTTCGCGGTGGTGAACTACGAGCAGGCGGTCGAACCTTTCCTCAGGACCGAGCGCCTGAGCGAGCGCGAGCGGGCCATGCTGATGGGCGGCTCCTGCGCGAAGGCCTACGGCTGGTCGCCCAAGAAAAGCTAGGCGGCTCGGCGCCGCCTCGCTGACTCACTCTTCCATCACGCCCGGAAAAGCGAAGCCGAAGGTGAGCGCGCAGAGCGACACCTTGATGATCCAGAAAAATTTCTGTCGCGGCTTCATCTCGCTGAACGCGCGGCCCCGGTGAGTCGGCTGCGGTGCGGGTTGCGGGTCGGTCATCGACGTGCTCCTAGCCTAGATAAGAAGTTCCCCTCTTCTACGCTTGCTAAGCCGCTGCTACCGTGCAGGAGGCTTGCGGGCGCCTTGCACCTGCGACCTTGCGGGCGCCTTGCAAATCCGCTTACCCGTCCCCATTTAGCGTGACATGCTCATCACTCCCAAGGCGGTCGCGCTCCGGCACAACCTGCTGGAGCTGCACCGCGCGATCGTCAATTTCGAGCGCCGCGACTACGAGCGGCGCGCCGGCGAAGTCGGCGCCGCGGCGTTCCTGCGCGTGCTGATCGAGGACCAGGCCTACGCCTGGCTGCGCCCGCTGTCGATCCTGATCGTCCAGCTGGACGAGGACACGGAGCGTCCCGCGGCCGAGATCGAGGCCGCGCTCTTCGACGAGACGCGCGCGCTCCTCAAGATCGATCC
>DASXQC010000041.1:0-3427 GCA_036493235.1 Reyranella sp. | reverse complement strand
GGTCAATCTTTTGGCGCGGCGATTCCCGACCGGATTACCCCTGAGTTCGTAAGAAGCGAAGTCGCGCGGGGCAGAGCCATCATCCCGGCGAATATCAACCACCCGGAGAGCGAGCCGATGATCATCGGGCGCAATTTCCTGGTGAAGATCAACGCCAACATCGGCAACTCCGCGGTCTCCTCGGGCATCGGCGAGGAAGTGGAGAAGATGACCTGGTCGATCCGCTGGGGCGGCGACACGGTGATGGACCTTTCCACCGGCAAGCACATCCACGAGACGCGCGAGTGGATCATCCGCAACTCGCCGGTGCCGATCGGCACCGTGCCGATCTACCAGGCGCTGGAGAAGGTCGACGGCAAGGCGGAAGACCTGACCTGGGAAATCTACCGCGACACGCTGATCGAGCAGGCCGAGCAGGGCGTCGACTACTTCACCATCCACGCCGGTGTGCTGCTGCGCTATGTGCCGATGACCGCAAAGCGCATGACCGGCATCGTCTCGCGCGGCGGCTCGATCATGGCGAAGTGGTGCCTCGCGCACCACAAGGAGAGCTTCCTCTACACGCATTTCGAGGAAATCTGCCAAATCATGAAGGCGTACGACGTTTCGTTCTCGCTTGGCGACGGCCTGCGTCCGGGATCGGGGTACGACGCCAACGACGAAGCGCAGCTTTCCGAGCTAAGGACGCTGGGCGAGCTGACCGGCATCGCCTGGAAGCACGACGTGCAAGTGATGATCGAAGGGCCGGGCCATGTGCCGATGCAGCTCATCAAGGAGAACATGGACATCCAGCTGAAGGAGTGCCACGAGGCGCCCTTCTACACGCTGGGACCCTTGACCACCGACATCGCCCCCGGCTATGACCACATCACGAGCGCCATCGGCGCGGCGCAGATCGGCTGGTACGGCACCGCGATGCTTTGCTATGTCACGCCGAAGGAGCACCTCGGCCTGCCGAACAAGAAGGACGTCAAGGACGGCATCATGGCGTACAAGATCGCCGCGCACGCCGCCGACCTCGCCAAGGGCCATCCCGGCGCGCAGATCCGCGACAACGCCATTTCCAAGGCGCGCTTCGAGTTTCGCTGGGAGGACCAGTTCAACCTCGGCCTCGACCCGGACACGGCGAAGGACTTCCACGACGAGACGCTGCCGAAAGACTCGATGAAGGTGGCGCACTTCTGCTCGATGTGCGGCCCGCACTTCTGCTCGATGAAGATCACGCAGGACGTGCGCGATTACGTCGAGAGCGGCATGAAGGAAAAGTCGGTGGAGTTCGTGAAGAAGGGCGCCGAGCTTTATCACAAGTCCTGACGCCCGCCGGCGCTCCCGGCCGATGGATCTGCTCGTTTCGGCCGGGAAGATCGCCGTCGCGGTCGCCATCGGCCTGCCGCTCCTCGTCTACCTGCTGCAGGACCGGCTGCTGTTCCATCCTTATCCGCTGCATGAGACGCAGCGCGCTGAAATCCTCAAGCGGCATCCGGCGGTGGAAGAGGTATTCATCGAGTCGGACGGCTACAGGCTGCACGCCTGGCACCTGAAGGCGCCGGCCGGCGCGCCGCTCATCCTGTACTTCGGCGGCAACGCGGAGGACGTGTCCTGGATGATCGACGACGCGCGCACTCAGGCGCCGCGGGTGGGCTGGCTGCTCGTGAGCTATCGGGGGTACGGCGCGAGCGAGGGATCTCCGTCCGCCGCTTCGATCGCCGCCGACGCGCTCAAGTGGCACGACTACGCGCTGAAGGAGATCAGGCCGGCGCAGATCTTCGCCTTCGGCCGCAGCCTCGGCAGCGGGGCGGCGGTGCGGCTCGCCGCCGAGCGGCGGCTCTCCGGCGTGATCCTGGTGACGCCTTTCGACAGCCTCGCGGCGGTGGCGAAACGCTACTACTGGTATCTTCCGGTCGACCTGATGCTGAGACATCGTTTCGATTCCGTCGACCTCGCGCCGAAGATCACCGCGCCGCTCCTGTGCCTCGCCGCGGCGCAGGACAGCGTGATTCCGCCCGAGCACGCGCGGCGGCTGTTCGACGCATGGGCCGGGCCGAAGCAGTGGGTGCTGCTGCCCGGCGCGGATCACAATAGTACGGACGGTCTGCCGGACTTCTGGGCCAGCATCAGGGCGTTCCTCTCCGTTCCGGGTATGTAATACGCGTGGACGCGGCAATCCTCCTCAAGGCGCTGATCCTCGGCATCGTCGAAGGCATCACCGAGTTCCTGCCGATCTCGAGCACCGGCCACCTGATCCTCGCCGGCGATCTCCTCGGCGCGAACGACGAGCGCTGGAACGTCTTCAACATCGTCATCCAGACCGGCGCGATGCTCGCGGTGGCGTGGGAATACCGCGCGCGATTTTTCAAGATCGACGTAGCCCTCTACCGCAACCTGATCGTCGCCTTCATCCCGGCCGCCGTGCTTGGGCTTCTCTTCTCGAAGTACATTAAGTCCTATCTGTTTCATGCTGTGCCCGTCGCAATGGCCTTCATCGTCGGCGGAATCATCATCCTCGTCGTCGAACGCAACCCCAGAAAAGTCCATCGCGTCGAGACCGCACAGGCGATGACCTGGCTCGACGCGTTGAAGGTCGGCATCGCGCAGTGCTTCGCGCTGATTCCGGGCACGTCGCGCTCGGGCGCCACCATCATCGGCGGGATGCTGTTCGGCCTGTCGCGCAAGGCGGCGACCGAGTTCTCGTTCTTTCTCGCGGTGCCGACGCTGGTTGCCGCGGGTCTCTATGACCTGTGGAAGCACCGCGACGTGCTTTCCGCGGCCGATGTGCCGGCGTTCGGCGTCGGCATGGCGGTGGCGTTCATCGCGGCCTTCGTCGTGATCCGCTGGCTGATCCGCTACGTGGCGACGCACGACTTCAAGCCGTTCGCCTGGTATCGAATCGCCTTTGGCGTCCTGATCCTGACCACGGCATACTTCGGCTGGATCGACTGGAACGGCTGAGACCCATTTGAATTCGCTGCTGCGCCTCGCCCGGGGCATCGATCGCCTGAACGAAATCATCGGCCGCGGCGTTGCGTGGCTGGGGCTGGCGGCGGTACTGATCTGCGCGGCGGCCGCGCTCGCGCGCTACACGCTCAACCTCGGTTCGAACGCCTGGCTCGAGATCCAGTGGTATCTCAATTCGGCGGTTTTCCTGCTGGTCGCCGCCTACGCCCTGAAGCGCAACGATCACGTGCGCATCGATGCCGTCGCCGGCAGGCTGCCGCCGCGCTTCCTGGCCTGGATCGACATCCTCGGCGGCGTCTTCGCGCTGCTGCCGGCGATGGTCCTGATCGCGTGGTACAGCTGGCCCTCGCTCGCCAATTCGTTCCGCATCAATGAATACTCGTCGGACCCCGGCGGGCTGATCCGCTGGCCGGTGCGGCTGCTGATTCCGGTGGCCTTTTCGCTCCTCGCGCTGCAGGGCGTCTCCGAGATC
>DASXQC010000040.1:0-5700 GCA_036493235.1 Reyranella sp. | reverse complement strand
TGGGCGAGGAACCAGCCGTGCGCCTTCGCCAGCTCGACGGCCTTCTGGTACATGCCCATGCCCTTCTGCGCGCGCGGCGTCAGGATCACCTTGGCGCCCAGCATGCGCATCAGCTTGCGCCGCTCGATCGAGAAGCTGTCGGCCATGGTGACCACCAGCGGATAGCCCTTCTGCGCGCACACCATGGCGAGACCGATGCCGGTGTTGCCGCTGGTCGCCTCGACCACGGTCTGGCCGGGCTTGAGCGTGCCGGCGCGCTCGGCCGCTTCGATGATGTTGACCGCGAGGCGGTCCTTCACCGACGAGGCCGGATTGAAGGCCTCGGCCTTGACGTAGATCGTCACGCCCTTGGGCGCGAGGTTGTTGACCCGGATGCAGGGCGTGTCGCCGATCGTGTCGAGCACGCTGTCGAACAGCCGGCCGCGGCCGTTGGTGGTCCTGAGTTTGGGAGCTGCAGCCATGACGTATCTCCTCGGTTGCGGGCGGACGCTAGCATGCTGGCGTGCCGGAAAGAATTGGACCAGCATGCAAGGGTGCTCGGAGCAGTGTCATGAAAGGCCCACGATTGTCGCCGGAAACGCGGGTGGCGCAGGCGCTGGGCGAGATCGATCCGGTAACGGGCGCGCTGGCGCCCTCGATCAGTCTCTCGACGAATTTCGAGCAGGCGCCCGACGGCTCCTACCACCAAGGCCGCGTCTACAGCCGGGCCGACAATCCGACCTACGAGCAGGCCGAGCGGATGCTGGCGATGCTCGAAGGCGCATCGGGCGGCTGCATCCTGTTTTCGTCGGGCATGGCCGCCGCCATCGCCGTCTTCCAGTCGCTCGTGCCGGGCGACCATGTCGTGGTGGCGCGGATGCTCTACTGGGGCGTCCGCAAATGGCTGGCCGAGTTCGGGATGACGTGGGGGCTCGATGTCGAGTTCGTCGACACGTCCGACCTCGATGCCGTGAAGGCGGCGCTGCGTCCGGGCAAGACGCGACTCGTCTGGGTGGAGACGCCGGCCAACCCGACCTGGGATATCTGCGACCTCGGCGCGATCTCAGCGCTGGCGCATGCGGCGGGCGCGCGCGTCGCCGTCGACAACACCGTGCCGACGCCCGTTCTCACGCGGCCGATCGAGCTTGGCGCCGACATTGTCGTCCACTCCGCCACCAAGTATCTCAACGGCCATAGCGACGTGCTTGCCGGCGCCGTGCTGAGCGCGCGCAACGATCCGTTCTGGCAGCGCATCCGCTCGTGGCGGCGCACCGCCGGTGCCGTGCCGGGAGCGGTCGAGGCCTGGCTGCTGGTGCGCGGCATGCGGACGCTCTTTCTGCGCGTGCGGCGCGCCTCCGACTCGGCGCTCGCAGTGGCGCGGCACTTCGAGTCTCACCCGGCGCTCGGCGCGGTGCTCTATCCCGGCCTGCCGTCGCATCCCGGCCACGCGATCGCGGCGCGCCAGATGACCGGCGGCTTCGGCGGCATGGTGTCGATCCGGGTGGCGGGCGGCGTCGAGCGGGCACGCGCGGTGCTGGCTGCGGTCGAGGTGTTCAAGCGCGCGACGTCGCTCGGCGGCGTCGAGAGCCTGATCGAGCATCGCAGCAGCATGGAGGGGCCGTCCTCGCCGGTGCCCGACGACCTGCTGCGTCTCTCGATCGGCATCGAATCGCCGGAGGATCTCATCGCCGATCTCGAAGCGGCGCTCGAGCAGCGGCCGTGAGCTTGGTTGCCGACAAGGTCGCCGCTGCTTTGCAGACGAGCATCCTGCCGTCGGTGATCGCGCGCGGCGGCGAGATCCGCGTGCTGCGGGTCGACGGCGACACGGTCATCCTCGAGGTGACGGGCTCGCCCGGCGCTGCGTTGCCGCTGCTCGGCCGCATCGAGGCGCTGATCCGCCAGGCCGTGCCCGATATTGCCAGGGTGCAGATGGTCGGGCCGGCGGCGGCACCAGCGAGCATCGGCGACGGTCTCGCCGATCGCGTTCGCGACATGCTCGAGCGTGAGATCAATCCGCTGATTGCCGCACATCGCGGACATGCGAGCCTCGTCGGCGTGGAGGAGGGCTGGGTCCGGCTTCGTCTCGACGGTGGCTGCCAGGGCTGCAGTCTGGCCGAGGTGACGCTGCGCCAGGGCATCGAGCCCTTGCTGCGCGCGAAGGTGCCCGGCGTCGTCGGATTGACCGACCTCACCGACCACGAGGCCGGACGCGATCCCTTCTATTCCGCGGCGAAGCGATGAGCGTCGGAGGTGTGAAGGGCAGGCGCGTCCTGCTGCTCGTGCCGCCCGTCACCTATCGCGCGACCGACTTCGTGGTCGCCGCCAACCGGCTCGAGCTCGATATCGTCATCGGCAGCGATGGCGCGCTACCGCTGGGCGGCAATCCCGTCGTGCGTGTCGACCCGGCCGACATCGAGGCCAGCGTTCGCCGCCTTCTCGCGACGGTCGGCGTGGTCGACGCCGTGGTGGCCGTCGATGCCGACATGCTGCCGCTCGCGGCCCGGATGGGCGCTGCACTGAACCTTGCCGGCAACACGCCCGAGTCGGTCGCGGTCGCCAACGACAAGGCCATCCAGCGCCGTCTGTGGTTAGCGGCCGGCATCGCCCAGCCAAACTTCCAGATCGTTCCGGTCGACGCTGCCGATCGATCCATCGGCTTTCCCTGCGTCGTGAAGCCGGTGTCGCTGAGCGCCAGCCGCGGCGTGATGCGCGCGGACGATGAAGCCGGACTGTCGGCCGCGGTCACGGAGATCCGCGCCATCCTGGCGGAGACGGGCGGAGCGGACGAACCGATCCTGCTGGAAGAGTACGTGCCAGGATGGGAGCTCAGCATCGACGGCCTGCTGACCGACGGCGCGCTCTCGGTCACGGCCGTCTTCGACAAGCCCGACACGCCGGCCGGCCCGACCTTCGAGGAGACGCTGCTGGTCACGCCCTCGCGCCTGCCCGCGCCGACGCTCGCCGCGGCGATCGCCCTGGCGGAGCGCGCGGCGCGGGCGCTCGGTCTCCGCCAAGGCCCCATCCACGCCGAGCTCCGCATCGATGAACGATCAGGTGCCGTGCGGCCTGTCATGCTCGAGCTCGCGGCCCGATCGATCGGCGGCCTGTGCTCGCGCTCGCTGCGCTTCCTGGAGGGCACCAGCCTCGAGATGCTGATCCTGCTGAACGCCCTCGGCGTCACGGTCGATCTCGGCCAACCGACCGGCGCGTCCGGCGTGCTGATGCTGCCGGTCGAGCGCGGCGGCGTGCTGCAGGCCGTCGAGGGACAGGCCGAGGCCCGCGCCGTTGCCGGCATCACCGGCCTGTCGATCACCATCCCGCTCGGCCATGCTGTACGCCCGCTGCCGTGGGGCGACCGCTATCTCGGCTTCATCTTCGCCGAAGGTGGTGACGCGAGCGAAGTCGAATCGGCTCTACACCGCGCCCGTGACCGGCTGCGGCCGGTCATCGTCTGACGGGTCTGCTTAGACCCGCCCGTGGCAGTGCTTGAACTTCTTGCCCGAGCCGCAGGGGCAGGCCGCGTTGCGCGAGATCTTGCCCCAGGTCGAGGGATCGTTGGGGTCGGCCTTCGGGTTGGTCCGCGGCCGCTGCAGCGTCGCCACGCCGCCGCCTGACGGATCGGCGGGATCGAACGCGGGATCGTCGGACTGCGCCAGCGCCATCGCCGGATCCTCGTGGATCTCGCGCATCTGGCCCATTGCCGGGCCGCTGATCGGCGTCGTCGGCGGAACGGGCGGCACCCCCTCCATCTCCGGCGGCGGCTCCATGCGCAGCTGCAGGTTGGCGAGCACGTTCACGGTCTGCTCGCGCAAGCCGGTCAGCAGGTCGCTGAACAGGTTGAAGGCCTCGCGCTTGTACTCGTTCAGCGGATCTTTCTGGCCGTAGGCGCGCAGCCCGATGCCCTGGCGCAGATGGTCGAGATGCAGCAGATGGTCCTTCCAGGCCTGGTCGAACAGCTGCATCAGGATGCTCTTCTCGACCTGGCGCCAGACCTCGGGGCTGTAGGTCGCGACCTTTTGGGCGAACAGGCGGTCGGCCGCGTCGTTCAGGCGCTGCTTGATGCCTTCCTCGGCGATGCCCTCTTCCTTGGCCCACTCGTCGACCGGCAGGTCGAGCCCGAACACGCGGCGGACGTCGTCCTTGAGCTCGGCGGTCTTCCACTGCTCGGCGTACTGGCCCTCGGGGATGGCGCGGCTCACCATGCCGTCGATCACGTCGCGGCGCATGCCCGAGACGACGTCGGAGACGTCCTCGGTGCCCATCAGTTCGATGCGCTCCTTGTAGATCTCCGTGCGCTGGCTGTTCATGACGTCGTCGAAGCGCAGCAGGTTTTTGCGAATCTCGAAGTTGCGCGCCTCGACCTTGCCCTGCGCCGTCTCGAGCGCCTTGTTGAGCCAGCGATGGGTCAGCGCCTCGTCGTCGGCCATGCCCTTCTTCTGCACCCAGTCCAGCACCTTGTTGTTGCCGAAGATGCGCATCAGGTCGTCTTCGAGCGACAGGAAGAAGCGTGAAGCGCCGGGGTCGCCCTGGCGGCCCGAGCGGCCGCGCAGCTGGTTGTCGATGCGGCGGCTCTCGTGCCGCTCGGTACCGACCACGAACAGGCCACCCGCCTTGCGCACGATTTCGCGGTCGCGCTCGACGCCGGCGCGGATCTCGGCCTCGACCCTGTCGAGCTCAGCCTTGCGCTCGGCCTCATCGGCAAACTTCGCGGTGATCTCCGGCTCGCTCTGGCGCACCAGCATCTCGACGTTGCCGCCGAGCTGGATGTCGGTACCGCGGCCGGCCATGTTGGTGGCGATAGTGATGGTCCCCGGCCGGCCGGCCTGGGCGACGATCTGCGCCTCCTGCTCGTGGAAGCGGGCGTTCAGCACGCTGTGCTTGATGCCCGCCTTCTTCAGCTCCTCCGACAGCGCCTCCGACTTCTCGATCGAGACGGTGCCGACCAGCATCGGCTGATTGCGGTCCTGGCACTCCTTGATCAGCTTGACGATGGCGCGCGTCTTGTCGGTGAGCGTGCGATAAATCTCGTCGTCGGCGTCCTTGCGGGCGACCGCCACGTTGGTCGGCATCTCGACGACCTCGAGCCGGTAGATCTCGCCGAACTCAGCGGCTTCCGTCATGGCCGTGCCGGTCATGCCCGAAAGCTTGGGATACATGCGGAACAGGTTCTGGAAGGTGATCGAGGCCAGCGTCTGGTTCTCGCGCTGGATCTCGACCTTCTCCTTGGCCTCGAGCGCCTGGTGCAGGCCCTCGGAATATCGGCGGCCGCTCATGGCGCGCCCGGTGAATTCGTCGATGATGACGACCTGGCCTGCGCGTACCATGTAGTCGACGTCGAGCGAAAACAGCTTGTGGGCACGGAGCGCCTGCGTCACGTGGTGCAGCAGGGTGACCTGCGTTGGCGCATAGAGGCTGATGCCCTCCGGCAGCAGTCCGTCAGTGCGCAAAACCTCCTCGACCTCCTCGACGCCCGCCTCGGTGAACACCACCGTGCGATTCTTCTCGTCCTTCTCGTAGGCGGCCGCGGTCAGGCGCGGGATCACCGTGTCGACGCGGCGATAGAGCTCCGACGAATCCTCAGCCGGGCCGGAGATGATCAGCGGCGTGCGCGCCTCGTCGATCAGGATCGAATCGACCTCGTCGACGATCGCGAAGTTGAAGGGCCGCTGGACCATTGCGTCCTGGCGATACTTCATGTTGTCGCGCAGGTAGTCGAAACCG
>DASXQC010000039.1:0-2826 GCA_036493235.1 Reyranella sp. | reverse complement strand
CGTCCATCCCGCCGCGCCGCACGAGGAAGGCCGGCCGGAGCTGATGATCATCCACGCCGACAAGGACAGCCCGCGCGCCAACGGCGAAGGCTGGCACACCGATGTGAGCTGCGACGAGGAGCCGCCGATGGGCTCCATCCTGTACATCAAGACCTGCCCGCCCAAGGGCGGCGACACGTTGTTCGCCAACATGTACGCCGCCTACGAGGCGCTGTCGGACCGCATGAAGACCTATCTCGACGGCCTGACCGCGTTCCATGACGGCGAATCGGTTTATCGCGGCCTCTACAAGAACTTCGGCGTCGCTGAGAAGGAGAAGTATCCGCGCGCGATCCATCCGGTGGTGCGCACCCATCCGGTGACGCGCAAGAAGGCGCTCTATGTGAACCGCGGCTTCACGCGCTCCCTGATCGGCGTGCCGCGCGACGAGAGCGACGGCATTTTGAACTACCTCTACCAGCACATGGAGAACCCGCTGTTCCAGTGCCGCTTCCGCTGGCAGGCGAACTCGATCGCCTTCTGGGACAATCGCTGCGTCCAGCACCGCGCCATGTGGGACTACTGGCCCCACACCCGCAGCGGCAACCGCGTGACGGTGGCGGGCGACAAGCCGTTCTGATCCTCCTTGCGATTTCTTCTTCCTCCCCCGTCAGACAGGGGAGGATAGAGGAGGGGGCAGGCGACCATTCGATCGCGCCCCTTTCAGATCATGAGTCATGATCTCCTCCCGGCAGCCGCCGACCTGTGACTTTCCCCCTCCCGGCCTCCCCCGTAAGACGGGGGAGGTGTAAGAAGGGTCGAAGCGCCAAGGAGTAGGCTTGCTGGTCATCTTCGATTGCGACGGCGTGCTGGTCGACAGTGAGCCGCTTTCCAATACCGTTTTCTCCCGCGCGCTGAAGCGCGAGGGGCTCGACTGGTCGGTCGAGGAGACGATGAGTCGCCTGCTGGGGCGGTCGCTGAAATCATGCATCGAGATCGTCGAGGGCGTGCTGGCCCGGGCGCTGCCCGAGGACTTCGTGCACAAGCTGCAGGCCGAGACGCTGCAGGTCTTTCGCGACGCGCCCCTGCAGCCGGTACCCGGTATCCACGAGGCGATCGATGCGCTCGAGGCGGCGGGCGTGGCGACCTGCGTCGCAAGTTCGGGCGGCTTCGACAAGATGGACGTGTCGCTCGGCGTCACCGGCCTGCTGGCGCGCTTCGAGGGCCGCATCTTCAGCGCCAGCCAGGTGCCGCGCGGCAAACCGTTCCCGGATCTTTTCCTGCACGCCGCGATCGCGATGAACGAGCAGCCGTTCGACAGCATCGTCGTCGAGGACTCCGTGCCGGGCGTGCAGGCCGCCAAGGCCGCCGGCATGCGCGTGCTGGGCTATGTCGGCGCCCCTCACGCCGATCGTGCCGCGATGGTGTCGGCGGGCGCGATCCTGTTCGACGACATGAACAAGCTGCCCGGGCTGGTGCTGAAATGATCGCCACCGGCTCATGGTCGATGGGCACCGGGAAGCCCGAACGCGTGATCGTGCTCGGCGCCGGCATGGCGGGCCTTGTCGCGGCGCGGCTGCTGCACGATTCGGGGTTCACCGTCACCGTGCTCGAGGCACGCGATCGCATCGGCGGGCGCACTTGGACCGACGATCGCGTCGGCGCACCCGTCGATCTCGGCGGCTCGTGGGTGCACGGCGTCGAGGGCAACCCCCTGGCGCTGTGGTGCGACAAGCTCGGCGTCAGGCTGATCAGCTCGGAGTCGGATCGCCTGATCATCGACGAGCGCGCCTCGGCGGGGACGCGCACCACCCAGCGGCGCAAGGCGTTCATGGGCGTGGCGGCGTTCGATACCGCGATCGCCTTTGCGAGCTGGAAGAGCAAGTTCCTGACGAACGTCAGGGGCCCGCGCTCGATCTCGGTCAAGGAGGCGGTTGAGCCGCTGCTGCACGCGCGCTGGCTCCCCGAGGTCGACCGCCTCGTGATCGCCACCTTCATCGAAGGCAGCGAAGGCGTGAACGGCTCGGTATGGGATCAGCTCTCCGCCGAGGAATGGTTCCCGACCGAGGGCCTCGACGGCAACGCCCAGCCGAAGGGCGGATTCAAGACTCTGATCGACGATGTCGCCCGCGGGCTCGACGTCCGGCTCGGGGCGCCGGTGACGGCGCTGGCCTGGAATGCCGGAGGAGTCGTGGCGACGCTCGCGAGCGGCGAGCGCCTTTCGGCGGATCGTGCCGTGATCACCTTGCCGGTCGGCCTGCTGCGCGACGGGCGGTTTCGCCTCGATCCACTGCCGCCACCCTCGCAGCAGGCGGCACTTGGCCGGCTAGGCTATGGCGCGGGCGTGCTGGGCAAGATCTACCTGCGCTTCCCGCACCAGTTCTGGCCGGACAAATCGAAATGGTTCGGCCGCCTGCCCGATGCACCCGACAGGCGCGGCACCTTCAACACCTTCGTCAGCCACGTCGAGGAGACCGGACTGCCGATCTTGCTGAGCTTTGCCAACGGCCACTCCGCCGTGCGCTACGACCGCGAGCTCGACGACGAGGCGGTGAAACAGAAGGCGCTCGACTCGCTGCGCAAGATGTTCGGCCACAACAAGGTGCCAGAGCCCGAAGCCTTCGTCTTTCCGCGCTGGCTCAGCGACCCCTGGACGAAGGGCGGCTATTCCTACCCCGCGATCGGCAGCCCACCCGAGGATCACGGCGATCATGCCCGGCCGCTGGGCAATCGGGTGTTCTTCGCGGGCGAGGCGACCGAGCCGGTCGAGTACGGAACCGTGCACGCCGCCCTCTGGTCGGCCGAGCAGACGGCCGAGGCCCTGTTCCGGGCCGCCACCGGCAGCGA
>DASXQC010000038.1:0-6183 GCA_036493235.1 Reyranella sp. | reverse complement strand
CCGTGCTGGGCTGGGGCGTCGGCGGCATCGAGGCCGAAGCATCGATGCTCGGCCAGCCGCAGCCGATGGTCATTCCGGAAGTCGTCGGCTTCAAGCTGACCGGCAAGCTCAAGGAAGGTGCAACCGCGACCGACCTCGTGCTGACCGTGACGCAGATGCTGCGCAAGAAGGGCGTGGTCAACAAGTTCGTCGAGTTCTACGGCGAGGGCCTGGAGGACCTGCCGCTCGCCAACCGCGCGACCATCGCCAACATGGCGCCGGAATACGGCGCGACCTGCGGCTTCTTCCCGGTCGACGAGATCACGCTCGGCTACCTTCGGACCACCAACCGCGGCCCGGCCGCGAAGATCGTCGAGGCCTATGCCAAGAAGCAGGGCTTGTGGCGCAGCAAGAAGTCGCCCGATCCGGTGTTCACCGACACGCTGTCGCTCGACCTCGGCGACGTGGTGCCGAGCCTGGCCGGTCCGAAGCGCCCACAGGACCGCGTGCCGCTCGATGAGGCGGCCAGCCAGTTCGTCGCCAACATGGAGAAGGAGTTCGAGCGCAATGACGACGGCAAGCGCCACAAGTGCGAAGGCGTCGACTACGATCTCGGCCATGGCGACGTGGTGATCGCGGCGATCACCTCCTGCACCAACACCTCGAACCCCTACGTCATGCTGGGCGCCGGCCTGATCGCGCGCAACGCGGCCAAGCTCGGCCTCAAGGCCAAGCCGTGGGTCAAGACCTCGCTGGCGCCGGGCTCGCAGGTCGTCACCGAGTATCTGGTCGCCTCGGGCCTGCAGAAGGAGCTCGACAAGATCGGCTACAACCTCGTCGGCTACGGCTGCACCTCGTGCATCGGCAACTCGGGCCCGCTGCCCGACCCGGTGACCAAGGCGATCGGCGACGGCGACCTCGTGGTCTGCTCGGTGCTGTCGGGCAACCGCAACTTCGAGGGCCGCGTCAATCCGCTGACCCGCGCCAACTACCTCGCCTCGCCGATGCTGGTGGTCGTCTACGCGCTGGCCGGCTCGATGAAGATCGACATCACCAAGGATCCGATCGCCACCGGCAAGAACGGCAAGCCGGTCTACCTCAAGGACATCTGGCCCTCGAACGCCGAGCTGCAGAAGCACGTCGACAAGTTCGTCACGGCCAAGGCGTTCAAGAAGCGCTACAGCGACGTCTTCAAGGGCGACAAGTTCTGGCGTTCGATCAAGACCAAGCCGACGCTCACCTATGCGTGGGACGACAAGTCGACCTACGTGCGCAACCCGCCGTACTTCGACGGCATGGGCAAGGCGCCGGGCGGCCTGTCGGACATCTCGGGCGCCCGTCCGCTCGGCCAGTTCGGCGATTCGATCACCACTGACCACATCTCGCCCGCCGGCTCGATCAAGAAGGACAGCCCGGCCGGCGACTACCTGCTCGATCACGGCGTGCAGCCCAAGGACTTCAACCAGTACGGCACGCGGCGCGGCAATCACGAGGTGATGATGCGCGGCACCTTCGCCAACATCCGTCTCAAGAACGAGATGGTGCCCGGCATCGAGGGCGGCTTCACCCACGACTTCCGCTCCGACCAGCCGGTACCGATCTTCGACCAGGCGATGCGCTACCAGAAGGAGAACACGCCGCAGATCCTGATCGCCGGCAAGGAGTACGGCACCGGCAGCTCGCGCGACTGGGCGGCCAAGGGTGTCAACCTGCTCGGCGTGAAGGCCGTGGTGTGCGAGACCTTCGAGCGCATCCATCGCTCGAACCTGGTCGGCATGGGCGTGCTGCCGCTTCAGTTCAAGGACGGCATGACCCGCAAGACGCTGAACCTCACCGGCCACGAGAGCTTCGACGTCGGCGGCATCGAGGGCGGCCTCAAGCCCGGCATGGACATCCCGATGACCATCCATCGGCGCGACGGCACGGCCGAGAAGGTCACCCTGACCTGCCGCATCGATACCGCCGAGGAGATCGAATACTTCAAGAACGGCGGCGTCCTGCACTACGTCCTGCGCAACCTCGCGCACGCGGCGTAGGGACAGACCATGGCGACGGGGTTGGTTGGCCACTTCGTCGCCATGGCCGAGAACAATGCCTGGGCCAATCACCGGCTGCTCAGCGCCTGCGAGGCGCTGACAGCGGAAGAGTTCGCTGCCCCGCGGCAGAGCTTCTTCCCGTCGCTGCGAGCGACCTTCAACCACATCCTCGACGTCGACCTTTACTATCTCGCGGCCCTCGAAGGCGGCGATGCGATCGGCCGAATCAAGGCACCGGACTCGGACTACGCCGACGCGCACGCCCTCCGGCCGGTCCAGACCGCGACCGACAAGCGCCTGATTGCCTTCTGCGAGCGGCAGACCGAGGAGATGCTCCAGCGCGACTGGGACCTGCCGCGGCTCAACCGCAAGCCGCCGCCGTCCAAGGTCGCCAACATCCTCGAGCATTTGTTCCAGCACGACATCCACCACCGCGGCCAGGCGCACGCCATGCTGTCGAGCACCGCGATCAAGCCGCCGCAGCTCGACGAGTTCTTCCTGGCGGGTGAAGAAGACTTGAGACGCGACGAGCTCCGCGCGCTCGGCTTGCCGCTGCGCTGATGAAGCAACGCGCTTCCTTTGCCGGCGCCGCTGTCGAAGTCAGCGACCTCCGCCGTTCCATCGCCTTCCATCGCCTGTGGCTGCCGACTTTGGGCTTCCACCGCGTCTGGGCAAGTCCTGGCCGGGTAATGTGGTCGCGCGGGTACGATCACTTCGTGATGCGCCAGGCGAGCGAGGGCGTGTCGTACGGGCCGGGTGCGCTGTGGCTCGCCGTCTCGGCCGAATCGCGCCCACAAGTCGACGAGGTCTACGCCGTGATGAGGGACGCGGGTGCGGAGATCCTGCAGCCACCGACCGAGCTCGACTACTTCGCGCCGGGCTACTACTCGGTCGCCTTCCGCGATCCCGACGGCGTGCCGATCGAGGTGGCGCACCGTTGGGAAGACCTGCCGGACCTGCACGACGCCGAGTCGGTCAAGGTGCCGGGCCACGGCGTGACGCTGGGCGGCTACTTCTTCAAGCCGCAGGCCGGCAAGCCGCCCTACCCCGCGGTGATCCTGATGCACGGCTTCGCGCAGAACGCCTCGCACCTCGCGGCGCTGGCGCGGCTCACCGCGGCCAACGGCTATGTGGCCCTTGCGCTGTCGCTCCGCGGGTGGCTGGGCAGCGAGGGCGAGAGCGATCAGGGCCTGCGCCAGCCGCTCGACGTGCTCGCGGCGATCGACTGGCTCGCCAAGCGGCCGCTGGTCGACCGCGAGCGGATCGCCCTGGTCGGCAATTCGATGGGCGGCCAGGTGGCACTACTGACCGCCGCCCACCGCCCGCCGATCCGGGCCGTCGCCGCCTTCCATCCGCCGATCGACCTTGCGGCCTGGCGCGAGGCCAACCCGTTCGTGCGCGACTATCTCGATGATCTCTGCGGGCCCGAGGGCCTGCCGGTGCGCTCGCCGATCTTCCGGGTGGCGCAGATCGACGCGCCGGTCCTGCTGGTCCATGGCGACAAGGACGAGAACGTTTCCGTGGAGCAAACCGAGACCATGGCGGCGTCCTTGAAAAACCATGGCAAGGAAGTCGAAACTTTCATCGTGCCCGGCGCCACCCACTATTTCACCGAGCAGCACAACGCCGACGCCCGGCGCAAGCTGTTCGAGTTCCTGCGCCGCCATCTCAATCGGAGCTAGTCGTTCATGAAGGTGTCGGACGCAATCAACAGCCGCCGGTCGATGCGGGTCTTCAAGGCGGACCCCGTCGCCAAGGCGGACATCGAATGGATCATCACCAACGCCAACCGCGCGGCGTCGAACGGCAACCTGCAGCCGTGGAAGCTCTATGTGACCATGGGCGCCGCCCGCCAGCGGCTGTCGACCGCGATCCTGTCGGCAATGGACGCCAGCGACCACGGCCCGGGCGCCGAGTACAACGTCTATCCGAAGGAATTCACGCCGGTCTACGACGCGCGCCGCAAGACCGTCGGCAAGCAGCTCTACACCCTGCTCGACGTGCCGCGCGGAGATGCAGCGGGGATGCTGAAGCAGTTCCGCAAGAACTACGACTTCTTCGACGCACCGGTCGGCATGATCCTGTGCGTCGAGCGGCGCATGGAAAAGGGCCAGTGGATCGATTGCGGCATCTTCCTCGACCAGCTGATGCTGCTGGCGCGCGAGAAGGGCCTGCACACCTGCCCGCAGGCTGCGTTCAGCCGCTACCAGCACATCGTGCGGCGCGAGCTCAAGATCCATGGCGACCAGGTCGTGATCTGCGGCCTGGCGCTGGGCTATGCCGACCCCGACGCCGTGCCCAACAACCTGGTCACCGAGCGCGCACCGATCGCCGACTTCACCACCTGGTTCACGGAGTGATCGGCGCGCGCAGAGACCTCGCCGTCGCGGCGATCTTCTGCGCCGTCGTCGGTCTCTACGATGCGTTCTACGTCTGGCGGCTGGTGACCGGCGGGCCGCTGGTCGGGCCGGGCATCAGCGCCTTCTTTCCCGACTTCCTGGTGTTCCACGCCGCCGGCCGCGCCTGGCTCGAGGGGCAGGGCGGACTGATCTACAACAGCGACGCGCTGACGGCGTTCCAGAACGCGCTCTATGCCGACCGCCTGCCGGGCGAGGTCCGTTTCCGGCCGTTCTTTTATCCGCCGACCTGGCTACTGATGCTGCTGCCGTTCGCGGCGCTGGCCGTTGGCAAGGCCTACGCGCTGTTCCTCTCCGGTACCGCGGCGCTCGCGACGGTGCTCGAAGGCCGACACGACTGGAGAGGCTGGCTCGCCATCCTGGTCTCGCCGGCGGCGGTGTGGGTCGCGCTCACTGGCCAGAACACCTTTCTCAGCCTGGCGTTGTTCTACGGCGGCTTTCGCCTCCTCGACGCGGTACCCGCAGCCGCCGGCATCTTGCTCGGCCTGCTCGCCTACAAGCCGCAGCTCTGGCTGCTGGTCCCGCTCGCCCTGGTCGCCGCACGGCAATGGAAGGCGCTCGCCTGGATGATCGGCACGGTGATCGTCATGGCGCTCGCGAGCCTCGTCGTCTTCGGGCCCGACCTGTGGCGCGCCTTCTTCGACGCCGCGCACGAGGCCGGCTCGGCACGGATCGTCGACGAGATGCTGACGCGCGTGTCGACGCAGATCGTCAGCCTGTTCGCGGCTGGCTATATTCTCGGCCTGCCGCGCAGCATCGCAAGTGCGCTGCAGATGGCGGGTACGGTTCTGGCAATCGCCGCGGTTTGGAGCGCGTTCCGCCGGCATCCGTCGAGCTTGGCGCGCACGGGGTTGCTGGCGACGGCTACGTTCCTGGTGTCGCCCTACACTCTCAACTACGACCTGTTGCTGCTGATGCCGGCGGTGGTCGGCCTGTTCCGCCGCGGCGCCGAGGAGGGCTTCTATCCCGGCGAGCGGTTGGTCCATCTCCTGCTGTGGCTGATGCCGTTGGCTGGCATGATCCTCGCCCGCTTCGGCCTGCCGCTGGTGCCCTTGCTGCTCCTGCTGTTCGGCGCCGTCGCCTGGCTGCGACTGCCTGCGCCGAAAGGCGAATTGCGGCCGGTCGCAGCCACGCGCTAAAACCCGAGGAAATTGGGAGGATGTCCATGAGCGATGAACTGATCGCCGTCAGCTCCGATTGGGCCAAGCGCGCCTATGTCGACGAGGCCAAGTACAAGGAGATGTACGAGGCGTCGGTGAAAGACCCCGTGAAGTTCTGGGGCGAGCACGGCAAGCGGGTCGACTGGATCAAGCCCTATTCCGCCAACGCCGTGCGCGACGTCGACTACACCGGCGACGTGCGCATCCGCTGGTTCCACGACGGCGTGCTGAACGTTTCGGCCAACTGCATCGACCGCCATCTCGCCAAGCGCGGCGACCAGATCGCGATCATCTGGGAAGGCGACGATCCTGCCGTCGCCAAGAACATCACCTACCGCGAGCTGCACGGCGAAGTCTGCCGCATGGCCAACGCGCTCAGGGAGCTCGGCGTCAAGAAGGGCGATCGCGTCACCATCTACCTGCCGATGATTCCGGAGGCAGCCTACGCGATGCTCGCCTGCACGCGCATCGGCGCCGTCCATTCGGTCGTGTTCGGCGGCTTCTCACCCGATTCGCTGGCCAACCGCATCATCGATTGCGACAGCAACATCGTCATCACCGCCGACGAGGGCCTACGCGGCGGCAAGCCGG
>DASXQC010000037.1:0-3638 GCA_036493235.1 Reyranella sp. | reverse complement strand
CCTCGTAGATGCGGCGGCGGCGGGACATTTGCTACTCCTATGCGGACGGCCGGAACCATCCACCCCCTGATGACAGGGTATCGGGCCGGAATATGGCGGAAACCCCATGGAACGGGACTGGGGAAAAATCCATTGAAAAAGATGACGTATCCGTCATTATTTGTGATGGGATTGGAGGCTCCAGATGGCCCAGCAGATCACCTACGACAAGGCCTATGACGCCGTTGCGCCTGACAATTTTCCGGCAATGCTGGAAGTGCCGCGCTATGGCCGGCGCAGCAACGCCTTCGACGCCATCATCTCGTCTACCCACGACCATTTCTGGGACCCCCTGGACAAGAACTACATCGACTTCGACCAGCCGTTCGATCTCGCCGGCACGCCGATCATGCCGGCGGAGGCCGTCATCGAGCTGCGCTGCGAGGCGATCACCCGCCGGCTGGACCCGCGCCAGCAGGTCCAGCTCGGCAACGATGTAACGCACTGGTCGATTTCCAATTTGTTGCACGGCGAGCAGGGGGCGCTGTCGCTGTCTGCCAGCCTGTGCCACGTGCTGCTCGATCCGGGCGCGCAGGAATACGCCGCCAACCAGGCACGCGAGGAGGCGCGGCACGTCGCGGGCTTCACCCGCTACATCGCCAAACGCTGGGGAGCGCCGCTGGCGGTCGGCAAGACGATCGAGGCGGTGCTGATGGACCTCGTCAGCACGCCCGAGGTCTACAAGAAGATCGTCGGCATGCAGATGCTGATCGAGGGTCTCGCGATGGGCGCCTTCGCGACCTACAACGCCAAGACCAACGATCCGGTGCTGCGCCGGCTGGTGCAGCTGGTGATGAGCGACGAGGCGTTCCATCACCGCTTCGGCAGGTTGTGGGCCGCCAAGACGATCAAGCATCTCAGCGACGAGGAGCACAAGAAGGTCGAGGACTGGGCGGCGCAGCTCTTCCAGATGCTGCTGTTCAATCTGATCAATACCGAGCAGAAGAAGGTGATCTACGCCAAGTACGGGCTCGACTGGGAATGGGTGCGCGACGCGCTGCGCGAGAGCTTCGGTGACGAGGAGCGCCGCGCCCAGCTCAAGGAGAGCACCAACATCTTCCGCGTCCTGATCAAGACGCTGCTCCACGCCGGCATCATCACCTCGCGCACCGCGCCGCTCTACGCCGTGTGGGTCGACATGGAGGAGCTGAAGGCCGAGGGTGACGCCATTCCCGGCGACGTGGTCGCCGAGGAGATGCTGGTCGTCCTGCGCGAGATCAACGCCAAGCGCAAACGCATCGGCGCCAAGGACGTGGTGGCCGCTTAGTTTCTTACTTCCTTCCCCGTCATACGGGGGAGGATAGAGAAGGGGGAAGGCAACCTGCTGGCTGTTGTCAATCTCCGATCATGATCTCTTGCAGCGCGGCATCATCGGTGGGGCTCGCCCCTCCCGGCCTCCCCCGTACGATGGGAGAAGAGGTCAGGGCTTCTTCGCCAGGACGAACGCTGACAGGCCGGCGAGGCGGTTGATCGGGAAGAGCGGGAGTTCCAGGGCGCAGGCGGCGGCGAGCAGGCCGTTGGTGAGCGCGCCGTGCTTCTTGAGGGTGCTGCGGGGCGTCGGATCGTTGCGGGTGGCGAGGCGGACGGCGGCGGCGAGCGGGAAGACGGCGCCGAAATAGTAGGCGCCGCGCACCACGTCGAGACCGGCGGTGCGCATGGTCTGCTCGATCTCGGCCAGCGTGTAGCGCCGTTTGTGCTCGAGGAAGACGTCGTGGCCGCTCCACAGGAAGCGGAAGGCCGGGACGGTCACCAGGAAATGCGCGCCGGACGGCACCTTGGTGGCGTAGTGGCTCACCAGTCCCGAGTCGTTGTCGACGTGCTCCAGCACGTCCATCATCAGCACCAGATCACAGTCGGTCGCGTCGCAGTCGCGGCGGTAGAGTACCTGCTTGCCGCCGACCGTCTCGTCCCAAATGCGCTCGTAGCCGACATCGACGCACAGCGCCGATTGAGCGCCGGCCTCGGTGAGCAGGTGCCGCGAGAAGAAGCCCGAGCCAGCGCCGACATCGAGCAGACGCTTCGGCGCGAGAGGCCCGACCAGCCGGCGCAAGGCAGCGGCCTTGGACTGGTAGTACCAGTGCCGGCCGATGTCGTTGCCGAGAATGTCCTCTTCCTTGAGGTCCATCAGGCCTGCGGCGGCTGTTCTTCGTAGACGTTCTCGACGACGTAGATCGGCCGGCCCTTCACCTCGAGGAACAGGCGGCCGAGATACTCGCCGATGATGCCGATCGATACGAGCTGAATGGCGCCCAGGGCCAGCACGGCGATCAACAGCGAGGCATAGCCGGGCGTGTCGACGCCGAAGATCAGCACGCGCCCGATGATGAACAGGGCGTAGAGCACGGCGACCGCCGCGATCGCCAGCCCGCCGTAGAACGAGGCGCGCAGCGGCACGGTCGAGAAGCTCACCACGCCGTCGAGCGCGAAGTTCCACAGCCGCCACAGGTTGAACTTGCTCGAACCCGCCGCACGCTGCGGCCGCTCGTAGGGCACGCCGACCGCGTTGAAGCCGACCCAGGCGAACAGCCCCTTCATGAAGCGGTTGCGCTCGGGCAGCTGGCGCAGCACCTCGACCGCGCGCCGGTCGACCAGGCGGAAGTCGCCGACATTGGCCGGGATGCGCACCGGCGACATGCGGTTGAACGCCCAGTAGAACCAGCTCGCCGACAGCCGCTTGCTCATGGTGTCCCAGGCGCGCAGCTGGCGCACGCCGTAGACGATGTCGTAGCCCTCGCGCCAGCGCTCGATGAACGGTCCGAACAGGTCGGGCGGGTCCTGCAGATCGATGTCCATCGGGATCAGGATGTCGCCCTTGGCATGATCGATGCCGGCGGTTAGCGCGGCCTCCTTGCCGAAGTTGCGCGACAGGTTGACCACCCGGATGCGGGCGTCGGCCCGGCTGCAGTCGAGCAGCCGGCTCAGCGTGTCGTCGCGCGAACCGTCGTTCACGAACACGATCTCGAAGCGCAGGCCGGCGCGCTCGAGGAACGGCCCGACCGTCGTCAGGAAGAGCTCGATCGACTCCTCTTCGTTGAATACCGGCACGACCAGCGAAAGCAGCGGGTCGGCCGGCCGCCGCGCGCGCTGCGACGCGAGCTGACGCTCGAGCGCAGACGACGATTTGGTTCCGACGGGCAGGGTCGAATCGGGCACGACCTGCAGTTTACACTATTTGCTCAGGCAACGCTTTCCACGGCGCCCGTCAGGTCCATGATGCCGAGCTCGACCTGGAGGTCAGGGTAGCGCTTGACCACCTCGGCCCGGAACTGACGCAGCGCGTCCTGGTGGGTCTTGGTCTCGAACGCCTTGTCGGTCTTGATGCGCTCGCCATAGGCGACCACGGCCGCGCCGCAGTCGCGATGGGTGATCGCCACCACCCGCTTCACTTCGTGCAGGCCGTAGGAAATTTTCAGGTTGTCCCAGTAGGTCTTCTGCCAGTCGGCGAAGACCGGGGCGACGATGCCGATCGGCCCGCCGGCGATGTTGAACTGGCTGTAGAGGTTCTGCCAGCCGCGGCTCGACATGTAGGCCCAGGTGTTGGTGGTGAAGCGCGGGTCGATGCACTTCACCAGCATCGCCTCGTAGCCCTTGTCGAGCGC
>DASXQC010000036.1:0-6575 GCA_036493235.1 Reyranella sp. | reverse complement strand
CGCGCAAGTGGACGCGGGCGCCGCGGTCTGGATCGCCGGCGGCGTGCAGGCGCCAAGCGCCAGCAGCGCCACGAGCAGCGTTCGCTTCATCCGCCTAGTTCAGGTACGGAACCGCCATGCCCTTGGTCACGGCCGGGCGCGCGTTGATCGTGTCGTACCAGCGCTTCACGTTCGGGAAGTCGGCGAGATTGACCTGATGCCACTCGTGCCGCGCGGCCCATGGAAAGATCGCCATGTCGGCGATGGTGTACTCCGAACCGGCCGTATAGGCGTTGCCCGCCAGCTGCTTGTCGAGCACGCCGTACAGGCGCTTGGCTTCGTCGACGTAGCGCTTGATGCCGTACTCGATCTTGGTCGGTGCCGCGCGCAGGAAGTGGTGTGCCTGGCCGAACATCGGCCCGACACCGCCCATCTGCCACATCAGCCATTCGTAGGTCTTGTACTTCGCCACCGGATCCTTGGGCAGGAACTTGCCGGTCTTGTCGGCGAGATAGATCAGGATCGCGCCCGATTCGAACACGCTGATCGGCTTGCCGCCGGGACCGTCGGGATCGACGATCGCCGGGATGCGGTTGTTCGGGCTGATCTTCAGGAACTCAGGCTTGTGCTGCTCGCCCTTGGAGATATCGACCTTGTGCACGCTGTACGGCAGTCCGCATTCCTCGAGCATGATCGAGATCTTGCGGCCGTTGGGCGTCCCCCAAGTATGGAGTTCGATCGTCGCCACTATTTCTCCCCCTACGCTTGTTGGCTTGCTTTCTAGATGTCGTCGCTCGAACTGTCGAAGCCTGAATCGTCGCTCGAATCATCCGACGTGTCGTAGTCGTCGGCCGCACCATCATCCTGTTGTTGCGCCATATCGGCGGACGAGAACTGGTCCGGCGGCATCAACGGCGAATTATCGGACAGGGGCTGCACGTCGGACAGCGGCGAGGCGAAGGCCTGCGTGCTGTGGCCGAACATGTTGCGGATGCCTTCGAACAGCAATGCGCCCCCCGCAACACCCGCCGCCGTCGTCAGAGCCGAGCGCAGGAAGCCGCCGCCGGCTGACGCTTGCGGCGCCTGCCCCCACGGTGCGGCCGGTGCGGGTACCGGCTGTTGCTGCTGGGCCGGCGCCGAGCCCCAGGGGCCGGCGGGCCGCGGCGCGTTGCCGAGGAAGCTACCCTGCCCCGCGGGCTGGCCGCTCACCTTGCTCTCGAGTTCGGCGATGCGCGCACGGGCCTGCTTCAGCGCCTCCTCCTGCACCAGGGCGGTCTGCACGAGGAGATAAGGCGAAGCCGGCTGGCGGGCGACATAGCTCGCGATCAGCCGCTCGGCCTCGGCGTCGCGCTGCTGGTTTTCATATTGCTGCAGACGGCCGAACAAATCGGCGATCAGGTCGCGTTCCTGCTGTTGCATGACGGTGCCTCCCTCCCAGGAAAGGGCACCGAGAACGTGGTTGTCGCCCCCGCCGAGGTCAAGGGTGGAGCGTTCCGAGACGCAACCACCAGGGCTTGATCCAGAGGGTCTGCAACAGCCCCTGGACGCTCCACATCACCGCGAACAGTTGCGCCATGGTTACAACCTCGTGAAGTCCATATACCAGTTGGTCTCCCAGCTGTTGCCCTCGTCGGCTGAGAACGCCTGCTCCCAGCGCGCCGAATCGCCGGCGATGCGCGACCAGATGTAGCGGACGCGGATGTCGTGGCCATTGTGCACGTCATCGCCGTAGAACGCGCCGAACGCCCCGTCGGGTCGCTGCGAGAAGCTGCCGTGGACCGCCGCGCCGATGACGCCCGGCCGGCGGCTGTCGAGCCACTGGATCGTCCAGCGCCCACTGTCGGGATCCCACAGGCGCAGGCTCATGCCGGTGTAGCGGCCGCCCGGCATCGCAATATCGTTCTCATCGCTGTTGCCGAAGCCGCCCAGGATCTTGCGGGCAGCGCAGGTCCCTTCGAACTCGATCCAGTCGTTGCAGCCGGCGAGCCGGCGCACGCGGTAGCGGTGCTGGACTCGCCAGATTCCCATCAGAAAATCGAAATCGGCCGAGGTCGTTGCGGCGGGCCTGAGAACGGGACGGGCGAGCGTCTTGAGCATGGCGGGCTCCTTTGGTGCGTGCACCGTTCTAGGCCCGCCTACCTGCCAACTTGTGTCAGGATATTTTTCCCGCCGCATGTCGGATATAAACTGGGCCGATGATGGGGGTTCGTTGGGGCCTAGGGGCCAAGCTCTTCGCTACGCTTTTGTTGCTGGGTGCCATCGCTGTTTTGGTGACGGCGGCGTTGGGCTATGTGCGCTCCCGCGATGCGCTGGAGGAGGCGATCTACGACCAGCTCACCTCCGCGCGGCTCGCCAAGTCGCGTCAGGTCGAGACTTATTTCAAAACCACGCGCGACGAGCTGCGCCTGCTCGCCAGCTCCAAGATGGTGCTCGAGGCGCTGCGCGGCATGCGCGAGGGCGTCGACGAGCTCGACAGGCAGCGCCCGCCAGAGGAGATGCGCAAGAAGGTCGAGGCCTGGTATGCCGAGAACGTCCTGCCTCACCTGAAGCGCATGTACGGCGAGAACGCCTCGGTGCAGGAATATCTTCCCGGCCAGCGCAGCGGCACGTACCTGCAATACCACTATATCGTAAACAACCCGCACGCCGGGGAACGACGCGTCCTCCTCGACGACGCCGGCGACGGCAGCAAGTACAGCGCAACCCATGCGATCTACCATCCCCTGCTGCGGGCCGCTGCACGCACCACCGGCTTCTGGGATTTCATGATCGCCGACGCACGCGACGGTCACCTGGTCTACGCCATGCTGAAGGAGATCGACTTCGCGACGTCGCTGCGCGAGGGCCCCTATCGGAAGTCCAACGTCGCCGCGGCGGTGGCGCGCTGCCTGGCCGCGACCGACCCCTCGACCGTCTGCTTCGAAGACTACGCCCCCTACGTCCCGACCGACGGCGCGCCGATCGCCTTCATGGCCGCACCGATCTTCTCCGGCGGAACCGTCGCCGGCGTGCTGATCGCCCAGCTCTCGGTCGAGCAGATCGACAAGGCGGTCACCAGCGACCGGCAGTGGAGCCGCGAAGGCTTCGGCAAGACCGGCGAGGCCTATCTTGTCGGCCCCTCCCACTACCTTCGCTCCGGCGTCCGCGGATTCTACGAACAGCCGGACGCCTATTTCGCCCAGCTTGCCGCCACCGGAACCCCGCCGGCCGAGATCGACGCCATCCGCCGCTATGGCACGCCGATCCTGCACCAGAAGATCGACAACGCCGCCGTCACCGCGGCCCTCGCCGGCGCTCAGGGGACGGGACAGATCACCGACTACGACCATACGCCGGTGCTCGCTTCGTGGGGGCCGTTGGCGATCCCCGACGTGAGATGGGCGCTGGTCGCCAAGAAGGACACCGCGGAGGCATTCGCGCCGGTCGACCGGCTGCAACGCGACCTGCTGCTGGTCGGCGGACTCGCGCTGGTGGCGGTACTGATCATCGGTGCCTGGCTGTCGCGCTCGCTGGCCGGCCCGCTGGTCGAGCTGACCGCCGGCGTGCGCCGCTTCGCGGCCGGCAACTACGACGTCAAGGTCTCCGCCCGCACCAGCGACGAGATCGGCCAACTCTGCACCGCCTTCAACAGCATGGTCGACGAGATCCACGCCAAGAACGACGTGATCGAGACCAAGAACCGCGAGAACGAGGAGCTGCTGCTGAACGTGCTGCCGGCGCCGATCGCCAATCGTCTGCGCGGCGGTGAGCAGAGCATCGCCGACGGCTTTGCCGAGGTGACGGTGGCGTTCGCCGACCTGGTCGGCTTCACGGCGCTCTCCTCGGAGATGCCGCCGCACGACGTCGTGGCCTTGCTGAACGGCCTGTTCACCCGCTTCGACCAGGCCGCACAGGAGCTCGGCATCGAGAAGATCAAGACAGTGGGCGACGCCTACATGGCGGTGTGCGGCCTGCCGCATCCGGTGGCCGACCATGCCGACCGCATGGTGCGCATGGCGATCCGCATGGTGCACATCTGCCGCGAGCATGCGCTGGAGAACCGCGTGCCCTTCCGGCTGCGCATCGGCATCAACAGCGGGCCGGTGGTCGCGGGCGTGATCGGCCGCAGCAAGTACATCTACGACCTGTGGGGCGACACGGTGAACCTCGCCAGCCGGATGGAATCGGCCGGCGTGGCCGATTCCATCCAGGTGACCCGCGCGGTCCACGACCAGCTCAGGGACCGCTACGCCTTCGAGGCCCGCGGCGAGCTCGACATCAAGGGCAAGGGGCAGGTCGAGGCCTGGCTGCTGCGGGTCTAGCCCGAAGCTGCTTTTCGTCGAATCGCCATTGCGGGAGTCCACAAGAGTCCACTCGGGTGTGGACCGGTTGGATGCCGATGGCACGAGGGTTTCAGGCCAGGAGTCCACGAGTCCCGCCACTTTCCCTCCTGAAAAAACACCTCATTCAGGAGGCGCGGGCTGAAATGCCGATGCCATCGGGATTTCAGGCCCAGGAGCGACCGCAGGCGCAGCACGATCATCCTCATCATGCGCGCGACACTGCATGATCACGCGCCGAACACCTATTATGGGCAATGGCCGGGGGGAAAAGGCGCTGTTTCCGGGCCTCGAATCGCCGGCCATTGCCCATAAAGAGCCTGCTGCGAGCGCCAGATTCGAGGCCTTTGACGTTCCAGAGCGAGATTTCCCAGGGAATCGCTCGCCGCCGCGTTGGAAATTTCTGTGTCGACCAAAACAAAATCTGCGCGCCTGGCGAAGGGGCGCGCCTTCCAGCGACGACCGCCACTCACCGCTTCTCTCTAAGCAACAGCACTCTGGTCATCAGAATGGCGACGGATTACTCCTGACACGTTCTGTCAGGATTCTGGACTAGACTTCGGGCCATGCGCGCGAGCCGATTACTGTCGATCCTCCTGATGCTGCAGACGCGAGGCCGGCTGACCGCCGAGTCGCTGGCGGGAACGTTCGAGGTCTCGGTGCGCACCGTCTATCGCGACATCGAGCAACTCAGCGCCGCCGGCGTGCCGGTCTATGCCGACCGCGGGCCGGGCGGTGGCTTCCAGCTGCTCGACGGCTTCCGCACCAAGCTCACCGGGCTGACCGAGAACGAGGCCGAGACGCTGTTCCTCTCCGGCCTGCCCGGCCCCGCGACGCAGCTCGGCCTCGCCGACCAGCTCCTGTCCGCGCAGCTGAAGCTCTCGGCCGCCCTGCCCGAGCGCAGCCGCACCAGCGCACAGAAGATGGCTCAGCGCTTCCATCTCGATCCGGTCGGCTGGTTCAAGAGCCCGGATCAGGCTCGGCTATTGCCGACCCTGGCGCACGCGGTGTGGACCGAGACCGTGGTCGAGATCGGCTATCGCCGCGCGCAGAGCACGGTAACGCGCCGCATCCATCCGCTCGGCCTCGTACTGAAGGCCGGCAACTGGTACGTCGTGGCGGAGCGCAGCGGCGAGCGGCGCACCTATCGCGTCTCCAACATCGAAGCGCTGACGCCGACCGGCGACGGCTTCACGCGGCCCAAGGACTTCGACCTTGTACGGTTCTGGACCGAGTCCTCGCGGGCCTTCGAGGTCGGGCTCTATCGCGAGCAGGCGGTGCTGCGCGCCTCGCCGCGCGCGATGATGCGGCTCGAGCGGCTGGGCGCGACGGTCATGGACGCTGCGCGCGAGACAGCGGAAGCGCCGGACGACGAGGGTTGGGTGCGGGTCACGATCCCGATCGAATCGATCGACCAGGCCGCGATCGACCTGCTGATGCTGGGCACGGAGGCCGAAATCCTGAAGCCGCGGGATTTGCGCCGCCGCATCGCAACTGCAGCACGAGGGATGATGAAACTAAACGAGTGAGGAACCCAAAGGCTCCCTGGTCGTTCACAAAAAGGCACCAAGGAGGGAATTGATGGCAGTACCCAGCGATGCCAACCACATCACCGAGAAGATGCGGCATGCCTTTGCCGGTCTCCAGCGTCAGTTGCGCGAGGATGTCGACAGGGTCAACGAGCCCCGGCTCAAGGCGCTGTTCGAGGAATCGGCCGAGGTGATGGGCGCCCTCGCCCAGACTTTCGAGGACTACCAGCGCAAGGGCGGGCCTACCTGGCGCGAGGCAGATTGAATTCTTGCCGGACCGCAGGCGTCGCCCGCGGTCCGGCAAGATCAGCGCACGACCTGCGCGGTCTGGCCGAACAGGATCTTGCGCTGCTCGTCGGTGCTGATGCCGGGCACCTTGCGCAGCTCGGCGCCGACCGCCTTGCCCTTCACCACCGCCGGCCGCTCGCCGACCGACTTCTCGAACCAGCGCTGCAGGTTGGCGAAGTCCTCGAGCTTCTGGCCGAAGTTCTTGAAGCCCACCACCCACGGCCAGCTCGCCATGTCGGCGATCGAGAAGGCGCCGGCGAGGAACTCGCGGTCGGCCAGCCGCTTGTTCATCACGCCGAACAGGCGGTTGACCTCGTTGCTGTAGCGCTGCTGGCCGTACTCCAGCTTGTCGACCGGATTGAACTGCGGCGCGTAAACGTTGAAGTGGTTGGCCTGGCCAGCCATCGGGCCCAGACCACCCATCTGCCAGTTGACCCATTGCAGGGTCTCGTACTTGCCG
>DASXQC010000035.1:0-3237 GCA_036493235.1 Reyranella sp. | reverse complement strand
GCAACTTCGTGGTCAAGATCAAGGAGAAGGATCTCGGCTGGCTGACCGACGACAGGATCCGCAGGATCACCGGCGGCCCGGGCACGACCTTGCTGCTGAGCTGCCGCGCGGTGCACGGCTCGGCGCCGAACAAGGCCACGGCGGCGCGGCCGTTGCTGCTGCCGGTCTACTCCTCCGCTGATTCCTTCGCCTACACGCCGAGCCCGATCCCGAGCCCGCACCAGGGCGACGTCGTGCGCGGATCACCGGCGCGCTATGCCAGCATCGACCCGCGCCCGGTCGAGATGCCGCCCGACTGGCGCTTCGGCTACAAGGCCGTCTGGCAGCACAAGAAGAAGCCGGCTTACTGATCCGATGAGTTAAGTCCCGAACGTCACGTAGCCTTCGGGGCTGATCGGCCAGGCGGAATTGTAGGCGATCTCCCAGGCGTGGCCATCGGGGTCGGCGATGTAGCCGCGGAAGCCGCCGTGCGGCGGCGCGTCGGCAGGACGCAGGATCGTGCCACCGAACTTCACGAGATGATCGAGCGTCGGCTGCACCGCGTCCTGGCTGGTGACGTTATGGGCGAGCGAGAAGGCGCCGGGGCCGACCGCCGGCGGGCGCCGCGAGTCCTCCGAGAGCGACGAGGCGAGCCAGGTGCCAAGCATCAGGCCGTTCATTTGATAAAAGATGATGTCGGGCGTTTCGAGCACCGGCTTCCAGTCGAAGCCGTCGGCGTAGAAGCGGCGCGCCCGCGCAAGTTCGGCCACGCCGAGGGTGATCACTGAAATTTGCTGCTGCATGACGCACCTACTGTCGTTGCATATGAACTGCCTTGTCAGCCCGACCGGCAATCGCCACAACCGGTGACGTGAGGTCAATGCTCCTGTGGTTGGTCGGCGTGCTCGGCGTTTGCGTGGTCGCGTTGGGGGCCGTGTACGTCTTCACGCCCTGGCCTCGCGCGCTGCACCTGCGTTACGAGTTCGATGGCGACAGCGACGAAGCCGCGCAAAAGCTTGCCAGGTACGTGCCGACCGGCGTCGCGGCGATCCTCGACCAGCCGTATGACAGCGACAAGTCGGCCGTCGCACTCGACGTCTACCGTCCTGAGGGGACGCCGCAGCCGCGGACCACAGTGGTGTGGATCCACGGCGGCGGCTGGCTGGCTGGCAGCAAGGAGCAGATGGGCAACTATGCCCGCATCCTCGCCGCACGCGGCTTCACCGTCGCCATGGTCGGCTATTCGCTAGCGCCAGGGTCGACCTATCCCACGCCGGTGCGGCAGGTGAACACCGCGCTGGGTTATCTCGTGCGCAATGCCGACCGTCTCGGAGTCGATCCGTCGCGTCTCGTGCTGGCGGGCGATTCCGCCGGCGCGCAGATCGCCCTGCAGGTCGCGACCCTGATCGTGCAGCCGGCTTACGCGCAGACCATGAGCATCCAGCCGGCGATCGCCAAGGATCGACTCGCCGGCCTGCTACTGTATTGCGGCCTCTACCGGATGGAGAAACGGGACGAGGAGATCGGCGTGCTCATCACCGAATACTGGGCTTACAGCGGCACGCGAGACTTCCTGCGCGATCCGCGCTTCGCCACTGCCTGGGTGATGGACCGCGTAAACGGCGACTTCCCACCGGCGTTCGTCTCGGTCGGTAACGGCGACGACCTGCGGCCGCAGTCGATCGCCCTGGCCGACGCGCTCGAGAAGAACGGCGTGCGGGTCGACCGCCTGATCTTTCCCGAAGATCACATGCCGCGCCTGGAGCACGAGTACCAGTTCGAGTTCGACCGGCCGGAAGCGCGCCAGGCGCTCGACCGATCGGTCGAGTTCCTGAAGAGCCTGCGGCGCTAGCTCATGCCCTGGACGGAGTACACCGAGATCTCGAACATCACGCGCACGTCGCTCGCCTTGGCATAGGGATTCTTCTCGAGCCCCATGTACTTGTAGGCCAGCTGGTCGATGTGCGCCGTCGCGACGTCGTCCTGCCGCACGCGCGTGACGGTGCCGCGGAGCTGGACGTAGCGGTCGGGATTGTCCGGATCCAGAATCGACAGGGCGACCTTCGCGCCCTCCTTCATGTTGCGCACCTTGACTCGCCCCAACGCGGAGTTCACCCGGATCTTGCCGTCGACATAGTCGAACCACACCGGCGTGTTCTGCGGCGAGCCGTCGGGCATCACCGTTGCCAGGTGGGCGAGCGCCTTCTTCTCCTGAAGCAGGTCCATGTAGACAGTCGGAATCTCGGTCATAGCCGCGGCCTCCTTGCCTTCGCCGCTGGCCCGCTCCCCGTCACTCGGGCTCCGCGTCAGTCGTCGAGCGCATCCTCGAGGGTGCGCAGGCCGGGACGCTTGGCCGAGACCAGCACCGCCATGTTGCCGGGCTTGTGCTGGTTCTTCCACATTTTGGTGTGCGCCTTGGGGATGTCGGCCCAGTCGAACACCTCGCTCATGCAGGGATCGATGCGGCGCTCGATCACCAGCTGGTTGGCCTGGCTGGCCTGAAGGAGGTTGGCGAAGTGGCTGCCCTGGATGCGCTTCTGGCGCATCCACACGAAGCGCGCGTCCATCGTGAGATTGTAGCCGGTGGTGCCGGCGCAGAAGACCACCATGCCGCCGCGCTTCACGATGAAGCACGAGACCGGGAAGGTCTGCTCGCCAGGATGCTCGAACACGAAGTCGACGTCGTTGCCCTTGCCGGTGTGCTGCCAGATCGCCGCGCCGAACTTGCGGCACTTCTTCATGTACTCGGCATAGCCCGTCTGGTCGTCGACGTCGGGCAGCTGCCCCCAGCAGTCGAAGTCGTTGCGGTTGATCACGCCCTTGGCGCCGAGGCTCATCACGAAATCGGTCTTCGACGGATCGGAGATCACGCCGATCGCATTGGCACCCGCGGTGGCGATCAGCTGGACCGCCATCGAGCCTATGCCGCCGGCCGCGCCCCACACGAGCACGTTGTGGCCCGGCCGCAGGATGTGCGGGCGATGGCCGAACAGCATGCGGTAGGCGGTGGCGAGAGTGAGCGTGTAGGAGGCGCTCTCCTCCCAGGTGAGATGCTGCGCGCGCTTCATCAGCTGGCGCGCCTGCACCTTGCAGAACTGCGCGAACGAGCCGTCGGGAGTCTCGTAGCCCCAGATGCGCTGGCTGGTGGAGAACATCGGATCGCCGCCGTTGCACTCCTCGTCGTCGCCGTCGTCCTGGTTACAGTGGATGACGACCTCGTCACCGACCTTCCAGCGCTTCACCTTGGCGCCGACCGCC
>DASXQC010000034.1:0-3778 GCA_036493235.1 Reyranella sp. | reverse complement strand
ACAGCCAGTCGGGCAAAGGCGGCATCGCCTACATCCTGAAGAACGACTACGGCATCGACATGCCGCGCCTTCTCCAGGTCGAGTTCTCCAAGGTGATCCAGCAGATCGCCGACGAGACCGGCAAGGAGATCCAGCCGGCGCTGATCTGGGATACCTTCCGCAAGGAGTATCTCGAGAACGTCACGCCGTTCGCCTTCGAGGGCCATACGACCCTGCCACAGCGCGAGCATCCCGAGCTCCGCCTGATCGACGCCGAGATCACGGTCAACGGCAAGCCGCGCAAGATCAGCGGCCATGGCAACGGCCCGATCGCGGCCTACGTCGACGCGCTCGGCAAGGAGTGTGGCGTCAAGATCCGGGTGCGCGACTATCACCAGCACGCGACCGGCGCCGGTGAAGATGCCCAGGCCGTGAGTTACATCGAGGCTGAAACGGCCGGAGGCAGGGTTCTCTGGGGCGTCGGCATCGATTCCAACATCGTCACCGCCTCGCTCAAGGCCGTGACCTGCGCGGCCAACCGGGCGAGCGCGATCGCGACATAGGCGCGTCAGCCCGACATCGGCGATACAATTCGACACAAAGAGTCGTCGGCAAACTGCTAATCAGGGAGCGCGCGGAAAGCCGCGCTTCCACTTTGGGGGAGAAAGCCGATGTCTCGTCTCGTTGTGATGTCTTCGCTCGCCTGCCTGGTCGCCGGCACGGTGGTCGGCGCCACGATCGCCTATGCCGCCCAGCCGCACATGGTCAGCGCATTGGAGATGCTCCGGTCGGCGCGCGCCGAGCTCGAGCGTTCCACGGCGAACAAGGGCGGCCATCGCGAGCGCGCCATCGGCGCGGTCGACCGGGCCATCGAAGAGACCCGCGCCGGCATTGCCTTCGCCGGCGGCTGATCGAAGGCGGACGGATCGGAGGAGCCTGCCGCCCCGCGCTCGACGGCAGCGCCCGCGAACGCGTACAAAGCGGCATGGCCACCTCCCCGAAGAAGCCCCGCCCCCCGTCCGACGTCGATGTCGACCTGCTCGCCGATCTGATGAAATGGGCGAAGGCCGCCGGCGCCGATTCGGCCGAGGCCTTCTACGTGCACGGCGAGTCGCTGTCGGTGGCACAGCGGCTCGGCGCCCGCGAAAAGCTGGAAGGCAGCGAGGGCCGCGATCTACGGCTGCATGTCTTCATCGGCCAGAAGAACGCCTCGGTCTCCTCGACCGACTTCGCGCCCAAGGCGCTGCGCACGCTGGTCGAGCGCGCCGTCGACATGGCGCGTGCGGTCCCCGAGGATCCCTATGCCGGCATCGCGCCGGCGGATCTGCTCTCCGCGAGCTGGACCGACCTCGATCTCGACGACAAGCGCCGCCCGCCCTCGGCCAAGGCGCTGCTGGCGCTTGCCGCCGAAGCCGAGGATGCCGCGCGCGCCGTGAAGGGTGTCACCAACTCCGAGGGCGCTGAAGCGAGCTGGGGCCGCACCTCCCAGATGCTGGTCACCAGCAACGGCTTCGCCGGCGGCTATCGCCGCAGCGGCTACTCGCTTTCCTGCGCCGTGCTGGCCGGCGAAGGCACCGGCATGGAGCGCGACTACGAATGGTCGTCGGCGATCCACTTCGACGACCTGATGGCGGCGTCCAAGGTCGGCCGCAATGCCGGCCGCTTCGCCGTCGAGCGGCTCAATCCGAAGAAGGCCGCCAACGGACGCGTGCCGGTGATCTACGATCGCCGTGTTTCGAGCGGCCTGATCGGCCACCTGGCCGGCGCCATCAACGGCCGCGGCGTGGCGCGCGGCACCTCGTTCCTCAAGGACAAGATGGGCCAGCAGCTCTTCGCCAGGGGCATCCGCATCGTCGACAACCCGCATCGCAAGCGCGGGCTCGGCAGCCGTCCGTTCGACAACGAAGGCCTGCCGACCAGGCGCCGCGCCGTGATCGACGACGGCATGCTGACCACCTGGTTTCTCGATCTCGCATCGGCGCGTCAGTTGAAGCTGACGCCGAGCGGCAACGGCTCGCCATCCAATCTCTACCTCGAGAAGGGCAAGCTCTCGCCCGAGGAACTGATGGCCGACATCAAGAGCGGCCTCTACATCACCGATATGATCGGCCAGGGCGTCAACGGCGTGACGGGCGATTACAGCCGCGGCGCGTCGGGTTTCTGGATCGAGAACGGCAAGAAGGCGGGGCCGGTGAGCGGGCTGACTGTTGCAGGCAACCTGAAGGACATGTTCCTGAACCTGACGCAGGCCAACGATCTGCAGTTCAAAAGCTCGATCAACGCGCCGACGGTGCGAATCGAAGGGATGACCGTCGCCGGCTCGTGATAAAGTCGGCAGCATGATCCTCCCTCCAAGAATCCTGCTGCTTGCCGCAACGACGGCACTCGCCAGCCCCGCGGTTGCGCAGAACAATTTCCAGGATTGCCTGCAGAACATCCGCGCCGAGGCGCTGCGTCAGAGCGTTCCGGCGCCGACGATCGACACCGCGTTCCGCGGCCTCACGCCCGATCCCAAGGTTGTCGATCTCGATTCGCGCCAGCCCGAATTCTCGCTGACCTACGGCAAGTACATCGCCAACGCCATCACGCCCGACCGTATCGCCAAGGGCCAGCAGAAGTTCGCGCAATATAGCGGCCTGCTCGATGCGCTGCAGCGCGAGTACGGCGTGCCGGGCCAGTATCTCGTCGCCTTCTGGGGCGTCGAGACCAACTACGGCACCTACATGGGCGATTTCTCGGCGCTGCGCTCGGTCGCGACGCTCGCCTGCATGACCAAGCGCACGGAGTTCTTCAGCAACGAGGCCGTGCAGGCGCTGCGCATCCTCGCCGACAACCACATGACCACGCAGCAGATGAAGGGCTCGTGGGCGGGCGCGATGGGCAACATGCAGTTCATGCCCTCGACCTTCACCAAGTACGCCGTCGACCGCGACGGCAACGGCCGCATCGACATCTGGAACAGCATGCCCGACGCCTTCGCCTCGGCGGCGAATTTCCTGCGCGGCATCGGCTTCAAGCCCGGCCTGCCGGCGGCCGAAGAGGTGTTCCTGCCGCAGAACTTCCCGCTCGACCAGGCCGACACGACGGTCGAGAAGCCGGTTCGTGCCTGGGCGGCGATGGGCGTGAAGCGCACCGGCGGCGGAGCGCTGCCCGCAAGCGACGATCCGGCGGCGATCATCCTGCCGGCCGGCTGGCGCGGGCCCGCCTTCATCCTCTATCCGAACTTCAAGGCGGTGATGAACTGGAACCGCTCGACGCTCTACGCGCTGTCGGTGACGATCCTGGCACAGCAGATCGCCGGCGGCCCGGGGGTGGCGCAGACTGCGCCGGCGGACGACCAGCCACTGTCACATGATACCGTGGTCGATATCCAGACGCGGCTCGCGCGGCTCGGCTTCTACACCGACGAGGCCGACGGGCTGCTCGGTCCCAAGACCCGCTCGGCCGTGCGCCTGTTCCAGAAGCAGGCCGGGCTGCCGGCCGACGGCCATCCCACGCCGGAGATGGTGGCGCGGTTGCAGCGGGCGGTCCGCTGAGCCGCGCCCGTCTCGAAGGTCACTGTACCGGAACGACGTCGAATGCCGTGCGCTGTGTGAAGACGCAGACCACGCCGTCGCCCGGCTTGAGCGAGGCCAGCGTCGCCTGGCCTTCCTTCGATTTGATCCACGGCGTGCGATAGATCATGCCGCCGTTCGGGTCGACGATGTCCATCTTCTTGGCCGCCAGGTCGGTGCGCACTACCATGCCCTTGACCTGCCACACCTTGACCTTGCGGCCGGTGTTGAGGATGCCCGGGGCC
>DASXQC010000033.1:0-7024 GCA_036493235.1 Reyranella sp. | reverse complement strand
CGCCACCATCGACGTGCTGTCCGAAGGCCGCCTGCTGCCGGCGTTCGGCATCGGCAGCCCCTTGGGACCGGAATGGACCGCGCTCGACATCGACACCAAGACGCGCGGGCGGCGGACCGACGAGAGCCTCGAGATCATTGCCCGGCTGTGGCGCGAGGAGAGCGTCGACTTCCAGGGCCGCCACTACAAGCTCGCCGGCGCTTCGATTTCCCCGAAACCGGTGCAGCCCGACCTGCCGATGTGGATCGGCGGCTCGTCCGACGCCGCCGTCCGGCGCACGGCGAAGTACGGCACCGGCTGGCAAGGCGGTGGCGAAACCATCGAGGACGCGATCCGCACCGTCGCGGCGATCAAGAAGGCGTTGCCCGAAGCCGGCCGCTCGATCGACGAGGATCATTACGGCGCGAGCTTCCCCTATTACTTCGGCGCGCCGAGCGATCCCGTCGTTGGCCGCGCGATGGACGCCTACGCCAAGCGCACCGGCCGCGATCCCAAGCGGCAGTTCGCGGTTGGCGATGCCAGCACCATCCTCGACCGCGTCGGCGAGTACGTGGCGGGCGGCGTCCAGAAGTTCATCCTGCGGCCGATCGGCCCGGGCGAGCAGGTGCTGGTGCAGACGAAGCTTTTGATCGAGCAGGTGCTGCCGCAGGTCGGCACGCGCTGGCCCAAGACGGCGAAGGCCGCGTGAGGAGAAAGCCATGAAGATCGGCGTCGCGATGTTCTTCACCGACTATTCGATGACGCCGCAGGAGCTGGGCGTCGCCGCCGAGGAGCGCGGCTTCGATTCGCTGTGGTCGCCCGAGCACAGCCACATTCCCGTATCGCGTGAATCGTCGTTCCCGAGCGGCGGCGAGCTGCCGAAGAAGTACTACGATGCGATGGATCCGTTCGTGGCGCTGATGGCGGCGGCGGCGGTCACGCGCCGCATCAAGGTCGGCACTGGCGTCTGCCTGGTGGCTCAGCGCGATCCGATCCAGACCGCCAAGCAGGTGGCATCGATCGACCAGCTGTCCAACGGCCGCTTCCTGTTCGGCATCGGCAACGGCTGGAACAAGGATGAGATGCGCAACCACGGCACCGCCTTCGAGACGCGCCACAAGCTGGCGCGCGAGCGCGTGGAGGCGATGAAGGTGATCTGGACCAAGTCCAAGCCCGAATATCACGGCGAGCTGGTCAACTTCGATCCGATGATGACCTGGCCCAAGCCCGCCCAGAAGCCGCATCCTCCGATCTGGGTCGGCGGCGCCTTTCCCTACGCCGCAAAGCGCGCGATCCGCTACGGCGATGGCTGGATGCCGCATCGCGCGCGGCCGCAATATCCGAACGTGCGCGACCTCCTGCCCGAGTTCCGCAAGCTCGCCGCCGAGGCCAACCGCGACATCCCGGTGACGATCTGGGGCGCCAAGGACGAGGACATGCTGAAGCAGGACCGCGACGCCGGCGTGGTGCGCGTGATCATCAGCCTCGAATCGGCGAAATCCGACGATATCCTGCCCGAGCTCGACCGCTGGTCGAAGCTCGCCGAGAAGGTCGCCTGATCGCACAAAATCAGCGCGGCGGTGTGCGAAAACGCACAGCCTGAAAAGGCCCTGGATCGTCCACCATCGGCATGCGGCCCCTGACGGGCTCGAGGGGCATCGCCATGGCGTCGTATTCGGTGACCTGCGCCAACAACTCGTCGGCGCCGGGGCGTTTCGTCGTCTTCCAGAAGGCGCCGCCGGATCCGAATGTCTTCTCGCTGGCGTGGTTCGCCAAAGCGGCGCATCCCGGCACGCAGGTGACCTTCCACTGGACGACCGACTACTGCTTCGTGTGGTCCGAGACCGGCGTCATCAACCCCGGCATCAGCTTCAATGCCTGGCAGGTCGTTCCTGCGGATCCGGTGAGCCGCAACTTCATCCAGCTCACCGAGGATGCCTATGCCGCGACCTACTTCACGTCGCCGACCGATGCCGGACCGCGGGGCGCGCTCACGATCGAGCAGCTTTCCAACGTCGTGCCGCGCCGTACGTGCGTTGGCATCGGCATGTCGGGCTCGGGCACGACCGTTGTGCAAGCGACGCCGAACCTGACCGTGTCGCTCACGCCGCATCCCAACTACTGGGTCGCGTTCGGCAACTACTTCACCGGCCAAGTCCTCGACGTCGAGCACATGGCCGGCGCGACCGAGATCACCTATCCGCCAGAGGTTACGTCGCGCACCGCCACGCTGGGGCCGGACCACGTCATCACCGCGACCTGACTTACGACACGAGGCCCAGGGGGAGATCGCCATGGCAACGCGCTACACGCTGACCGTCATCAACAACTCGAGCCGGTCCGGAAGCTTCGCCGTCTTCCAGCAACCGCCGCCCCGTGTGGGCAACGTCCTCCCGCTGGCCTGGTTCGCCATGCCGACCGCGCCGCACACGCAGGTGAGCTTCGAGTGGACGCTGGACGACAGCCCCCTGGCGTCCGGCAGCAGCGTGCCGGACGCCAGGGCGGTGTTCACGCCGCAGCACGACTACTGGGTCGCGTTCGGCGAGTTCACGCCCGGCCAGGTGCTCGATGTCGGAGCCATCACCGGCGCGGTCGAGGTCATATTTCAGGGATCGACGGCCTCCCGCAGCGTCACGCTGGGGCCGGACAATGTGCTGTCCGTGTCTTGATCCGGAGGAAACGAAGGATGATCCACGCTTCCCTGACTGCCGCGACGGCACTTTTTCTGGGGACGTTGATGGTTACGGCAACGACCGCGTCGGCGCAGGTCGCTTGCCCGCAGGCCAACAGCCCGGGGGCGCCGGCGGTCAACAACCAGAGCATCTTCTGTGGCGACGTCAGCGGTCAACCCAACCGCGCCAAAGGCTTTCACAGCCGTCCGGGCGGCCTCAACCCCAACAGCGTCAGCAGCATCGGTGCGCCGATAGCCATCCCTAGCGCGCCGACCGGCATCTATCGGCTGCAGAACTTCAACATCACGCAGAACGGCGTCACGCGGGTCAAGGCGATCTCGGTTATGTTCCCCGATGCCTGAAGCCAGGCCGCCGTCCTCGCAGCCATCCGAAACGCAGCCGCAGGCGCCAGCCCGAACCAGCAGTTCCACGGCATGTCGGGCCCGGCCTGCCAGGCGGGAAACCCACCGGCTCCCTTCAACGTCATCGGCTACACGAACACCGCCGGCGGAATCATCGCAGCCTGGCCGGACTACTGATCTCGGCCTACCGAAACAGGTCCTCGCTCGGCGGCCGCACCAACTCGGCAGCGTTGGTCGCCGGCAGCTTCCAGCTCAATCCGCGCACCAGCACCACCGGCTGCGCCTCGTCGGCCTGGCCCATGACCAACGACGCTGCGGCGGCGAGCTCGTCGGCGAAGGCGGAGATGGTGACCATCAGCGTGCGGCCGAACAGGTCGGGATTGCCGCGCAGGTCGAGCATCGCCGGCAGCCCGGCCGAGCCGATCGCCACGCCGGTCGTGCCGCGCCGCCACGGACGGCCGAAGCTGTCGATGATCATCAGCGCCGTCGCGCCGAGCTTCGAGCGCAGCGCCTCGGCCGACGCATCGGGATCCTTGGGCAGCAGCAGCGCGCGCTCGACGCCGTCCTGCGGCGCCACGTTCGACTGGTCGATGCCGGCATTGGCCATCACGAAGCCCAGGCGATGCTCGACGATCAGCACATTGGGCCGCGAGCGGACCACGCGGACCGATTCCGACAGGATCAGCTCGACCAGCCGCGGGTCCTTCTGCACCTCGGCCGCCAGTTCGATCGCCCGCTGCGACGGCTTCACCGTCGCGATCTCGACCAGGCGACCCTCGGCCTTGGAGACGATCTTCTGCGCCAGAACCAGCACGTCGCCCTTGCGCAGGGCCAGCTCGCCGATCAGGCGCTCGCCTATCAACGCCGCGAGGTCGTCCCCCGCCTTCACCATCGGAAGGCCGGGGACGGCCAGCAACTCGATCTTCTGCATCAGCCGAACTTCTTGCGCATCCGCGGGGCGACCTGCTCGGCGAACAGCTTGAGGAAGCGCGCCTGGTCGGGACCCGGCGCATGGAACACGAGATGCTTGAAACCCAGGCCGACATAGCCGCCGACCTTCTCGACCACCTCGTCGGGATCGCTGGACACGATCCAGCGGCTGGCGGCGCGCTCGACCGGCAGGGCGTCGGCCAAGCGCTGCATCTCGACCGGATCCTCAACCGACATCTTCTCCTCGGGCGTCAGCGCCAGCGCCGCCCAGTGGCGCGTGTCCTCGAGCGCGCGCTGCTTGTCGCTATCATACGAGAGCTTGATCTCGATCATGTTGTCGTACGGATGCTTCTTCGGCTCGGCCGCCTTGCCGATGCCCTCGGCGACGCTCGGCATCAGCGTCTGGGTGTAGAGGTCCCACTTCTTGCCCGAGGTGCAGATGAAGCCGTCGCCGGTGCGTCCGGCATAGCGCGCCACCACCGCGCCCGCGGCGGCGACATAGATCGGGATTTCCTCGGCCGGCCGGTCGTAGATCGTGGCCTTCTCGGTCTTGTAGTACTCGCCTTCGAAGGTCACGCGCTCCTCGCGCCACAGCTTGCGGATCAGGGTGACCGCCTCGCGCATGCGGGCGAAGCGCTCCTTGAATTCGGGCCACGGCGCGCCGGTCGACGGCACCTCGTTCAGCCCCTCGCCCGTGCCGATGCCCAGGATCACGCGGCCTGGCGCCATCGAGCCCAGCGTGCCGAAAGCCTGCGCCACGATCGACGGGTGATAGCGGAAGGTCGGAGTGAGCACGCTGGTGCCCATGATCAGCTTCGACGTCCGCGCCGCGAGCGCGCCCAGCCAGACCAGCGACGACGGCGCGTGGCCGTCGATGTGCTTCCACGGCTGGAAGTGATCGCTGACGAAGGCCGAGTCGAGACCGACCTGCTCCGCCATGATCGAGAAATCGAGGAGCTTCGAGGGCGCGAACTGTTCGGCCGACGCCTTGTAACCGAGCTTGAGCACGGGCGATGTCCTTTGGTGTTGCGGCCGGAGTCCTAGCACATCGGAATGCTAGTCGCGCGGGTTGCGCAGGACGATACAGGCGCCGCCGGCGGCGTGCAGCTTCGCACACAGAGCGTTGGCGTCGGCCCGGGTCTTTTCCGAGACGCGAACGATGAACGGCGCGGCCCGCGGGTTGTTCATGACCAGCGGCAACCGGTCGCCCAGGATCGACGGGTATTTCCGCCGCAGCCGTTCGTAGGCGGCCAGCACGCTGCCTTCGGACCAGTTGCCGGCCAGCTGGACTCCCCATGGCCCCCAGGCCGGGCTGGACGAGAGCGGCAGGCGATGACGCACGTTCTCGAGCAGGACCTTCGCCAGTGCGACGCAGCGCGCGCCTGTCGGCTCGGGCGGCGAGGTCTCGAGCATCGGCGTCGGCTTGGCGATCCACGCCTCGGCGGCATAGCCGGTGACGATGCGGACATAGGCCTGTGTCTCGAAGGGAAGATAAGCACGGTGGGCGAGCCAGGCTTCGACCGCCGCGGGGCCGGCGTTGTAGGCCGCCGCGGCCAGGCCGAGATTGCCGTGGAACGTCGTGCGCAACTCGCTCAGGTAGCTCGCGGACTCCCGCAGCGCCTGGAGCGGCTCGAAGGCATTGACCAGCCCGCGCATCGCGGCGGTCGCCGGCATGAACTGCGCGATTCCCTGGGCGCCCATCGGGCTGACTGCCTTGGGATCGAAGCGGCTCTCCTGCCAGATCAGGCGGGTGAAGAACTCCTCCGGGAGATCGTTGTCGGCCGCGGCCTGAGCCAGCGTGTGGCAAATCTCGTCGACGGAGGGACTAGCAGATGGCGGATCGGCGCGCGCCGGCACCGCGGCGAGCATCAAACCAGCGGCGGCGAGTATTACGACAAGCTTTTTCCCAAGTCCCATGCCCGCCTGGAGCATAGTCCGCCCAGGGCGGACTATGCCTTTGATCGAGGTACCTCGCACAACGCGTTTACGATCAGATGGACCCGCTTGGCAGGTCCATCTGATCGGAAGCCGCACTATCGCACAACGGCTCCGGTCGTTTGACTCGCCTCAGGGTGGTTGCAACCATTCAGGCTGCAGGGAGGAAGCGTATGGCCGGTGTGACCTGGATCGATTCCACCATGGAGGCCGCGGGCACGAAGGTCCACGTGTCGCGCGCCGGCAAGGGACGCCCCGTCCTTGTCCTGCATCATGAGACCGGCACGCTCGACCGGCTCCCCTTCTACGACGCTCTGGCGGCGCAGTACGACGTGCTGGTGCCGCACCATCCGGGCTACAGCCGCTCGCCGCGGCCTGAGTGGATGAGGAGCGTGCGCGACATCGCCGTGGTCTATCGCGGGCTGCTCGCCGATCTGAAGGTCGAGAACGCCGCCCTTGTGGGCCTGGGCTTCGGCGGCTGGATCGCCGCCGAGATGGCGAGCATGGCGCCGGGCGATCTCTCGCACCTGGTGCTGGTCGGCGCGATGGGCATCAAGCCGACCCCTGGAGACAAGGGGGGTGACATCCTCGATCTCGCCATCACCGGCTACATGGACTACGCGCGCGCCGGCTTCCACGACCAGAAGGCGTTCGACAAGGTCTACGGCGCCGAGCCATCGACCGACCAGCTGGAGATGTGGGACATCTGCCGCGAGATGAGCTTCCGCATCGCCTGGAAGCCCTACATGTACAGCCAAACCCTGCCGCACCTGCTGGGTTCGGTGCGGACGCCGTCGCTCGTTGTCTGGGGCGACCAGGACAAGGTCGTGCCGCAGAGCGCGGCAGGCGTCTATGCCAAGAGCCTGCCCAACGCCAGGCTCGAGATCGTCAAGGGCTGCGGTCATTGCGTCGACATGGAGCAGCCCGACGCACTCGCCAAGCTCGTCATCCCATTCATCGCCAAAGCCTAGCCAGTCAGGAGTAAACGCCATGCACCTGATGTACTTCACCGAGCAGCCGATGTCGGCCTACTCCGAGCAGGCCGGCCGCGACTTCGGCGCCACCGCGCTGATGTTCCCCAACGAGAACTTCGATCCGAAGGAAGGCTCGCGGCTCTACAACAACTACATCGAGCAATACATGCTG
>DASXQC010000032.1:0-9954 GCA_036493235.1 Reyranella sp. | reverse complement strand
ATTGCCCATCGCGCCCTTGCCCATGCCTCCGTACGACATGCTCCCATGCGACATGCCCATGTCGGCCAAGGTGCGTAGCGGCGGCGGATCGAGCGGCGGCACCGCAGCCGTCATGCCGGACCGGACGGCGAGCGTGCCGCGGGCATAGCCGGTGCGATCCTGCGCCTGGGCGAAGATGGTGTAGGCGCTGGCGCGCGGCCGCACGATCACGTCGTAGGTCTCGGCCACGCCGATGCGAAACTCCTCGACGACCACGGGCTCGACGTCCGATCCGTCGGCGGCGACGATGCGCAGGTCGAGACCGGGAATACGCACGTCGAAGGTCGTCATCGACCCGCCGTTGATGAAGCGTAGCCGCACGTTCTCGCCCGGCGTGAACAAGGCGGTCCAGTTGGCGGCCGGCGGCTGGCCGTTCATCAGGAACGTGTAGGTGGCGCCGGAGACATCCTGGATGTCGGTCGGGCTCATGCGCATCCTGCCCCACATCAGCCGATCGTCGACCGTGGCCGACAGGCCGTCGCGTTTCGCGTCCTCGGCAAGCGTGCCGAGCGTGCGGCGGTGCTTGTTGTAATAGTCGCTCTGCTGCTTGAGGTTGGAGACGACGGTCATCGGCTCCTCGTCGGTCCAGTCCGTCAGCATCACGACATGGTCTCGCTGGTACGTGTACGGCTCGCGGCCGCGCGGCTCGAGGATCAGCGGACCGCTGAGGCCGGTCTGCTCCTGCATGCCGCTATGGCTGTGATACCAGTAGGTTCCGGCCTGCCGGATCGGGAAACGATAGGTGAAGGTCTCGCCCGGCGCGATGCCGCGGAAGGTGAGGCCCGGCACTCCGTCCATGGCGTTCGGCAGGTAGAGGCCGTGCCAGTGGATCGACGTACTTTCGTGCAGGGTGTTGCGCACGTTGACGATGACGGCGTCGCCCTCGCGGAAGCGTAAGGTCGGGCCGGGCAGCGAGCCGTTCACGGCCGTGGCGACTCGCGAACGGCCGGTGATGTTGACCGGCAAGGCGCCGATGGTGAGATCGAACGTACTGCCGGCCAGGACCGGCGCGGCCCCTGCGCGCGACGACAGGGTGCGGGCACCGATGCCCACGGCGGCAAGGCCTTCGACGAAGCGGCGGCGGGTAATCATCGCCCGCCTCCGTCCCCGCAGTGGTTCGTGGCGTGGGCCGACGCGAGCATGGCGATCGCCAATGCCCATGCGCCGACGGCTGAACGTCGGAACAACATGATCAACTCCGTGTCTGAAAGAGAACTGCGTGAAGCGGTTCAGACTCGGGGTGGCGGAGGATCCTGATGCAGCGACAGGCCGGTCAGATCGCGACCGGCGGAAACGGGAAACCTGTCGGCGTCAGGTGGCGGTGCGATGATGACTCCTAGCGACAGCACCGCCATGCCGTGCACCATCAAGGGACAGCACAGACCGGCGGCATGCCGCGCAGTGCCTGTATCCGGACACGGCGGCGGGCAATCATCACAGTGATGGAGCGCCGGATGCGCCGCACCATCGGCCGCCCTGGCAGCTGGGATCGACGGCGGGCAGACGAACGCCGCCGCGACAACCAGCCAGAGCAGACGCCGCAACCACATGATCGGAGATCAGCGCCGGCTGTCGAGGACTTCCATCAGCTCCTCGATCTTGGTCTGGCGCTCGCGTTCGTTGCCGGCGTGGAAGGCGTGGGCGACGCAGTGCTGGAGATGGTCGTGCAGGATCTCCTGCTCGACCTTGTCGAGCGCCGCGCGGACGGCGCGCACCTGGGTGATCACGTCGATGCAGTAGCGGTCTTCCTCGACCATGCGCGCCACGCCGCGCACCTGGCCCTCGATGCGGCCGAGGCGGGCGAGCTGCGATTTCTTGATCTTCTCGTCCATGGCTTGAACCATACCCCCGTAGGGTATAGATGACAAGCCATGGATACGCGTACCGCCCCCGCCCCTTCCCTCCAGCCCGAGCCTGGGATCGCTATCGACCCCGTGTGCGGCATGAAGGTGACGGTCGCGACGGCGAAGCATGTCACCGAGCATGCCGGCCACACCTTTTACTTCTGCAATCCGAAGTGCCTGGCGAAGTTCTCGGCCGAGCCCGGACGCTACCTGAAACCCGCCGAAGTGGTGGAACGGCCTGCACCGTCCGCAGCGCCGGGCACGATCTACACCTGCCCCATGCATCCCGAAGTGCGGCAGACCGGGCCGGGCAGCTGCCCGATCTGCGGCATGGCGCTCGAGCCCGAGGAGGTGACGCTCGACCAGGGTCCGAACGAGGAACTGGCCGATATGACGCGCCGGCTGTGGATCGGCGCGGCGCTCACCGTGCCGGTCGTCGCGCTCGGCATGGGAGACCACGTCCTGCCCATCCCGCACATGCTGTCGGCCTGGGTTCAGCTCGTGCTTGCGACGCCAGTCGTGCTGTGGGCCGGCTGGCCGTTCTTCGTGCGCGGCGCGCAGTCCGTGGTGCGCCTGGCCTTTAACATGTTCACCCTGATCGCGCTCGGCGTTGGGACGGCCTTCCTCTACAGCGTTATCGCCACACCGCTCGGCCGGCCGGTCTATTTCGAATCGGCCGCGGTGATCATCGTGCTGGTGCTGCTGGGCCAGGTGCTCGAGCTGCGGGCGCGCGAGGCGACGTCGGGCGCTGTGCGCAGCCTGCTGTCGCTCGCGCCGCGCACCGCGCTGCGCGTCGGCAAGGACGGCGACGAAGAAGTCGCGATCGACGCGATTGTCGTCGGCGATTCCCTGCGCGTGCGGCCGGGCGAGAAGGTGCCGGTCGACGGCACCGTCAGCGAAGGTGGCGGCGAAATCGACGAATCGAGCATCACCGGCGAGGCCATGCCCGTCGCCAAGGAGCCCGGCGCCAAGGTGATCGGCGGCACGGTCAATCTCAGCGGCGCGTTCGTGATGACGGCTGACAAGGTCGGCGCGGACACCGTGCTGGCGCGCATCGTCAAGCTGGTGTCCGAGGCGCAGCGCAGCCGCGCGCCAATCCAGCGGCTGGCCGACAAAGTGTCGGGCTGGTTCGTGCCGGCCGTGCTTCTGGCCGCGCTGATCGCGGCAACCGGCTGGACGCTGTGGGGGCCGCCACCCGTGTTCGAGAACGCCCTGATGGCCGCCGTCGCGGTGCTGATCATCGCCTGCCCCTGCGCGCTCGGCCTCGCCACGCCGATGTCAATCATGGTCGGTGTCGGCCGCGGCGCGGCCGCCGGCGTGCTGATCCGCAACGCCGAGGCGCTGGAGCGGCTGGAGAAGGTCGACACTTTGGTGATCGACAAGACCGGCACGCTGACCGAAGGCCGGCCCGAGATCACCGAGGTCACCGGCGGGCTCGAGACGCTCAGGCTCGCCGCCAGCCTCGAGCAGAACAGCGAGCATCCGATCGCCCGCGCGATCGTCGAGTTCACGCGCGAGCGGCGCATGATGCCGGCGCCGGTCGCCGAGTTCCGCAGCCATGCCGGGCGCGGCGTGTCGGGTATCGTCGAAGGCAAGCGGCTGCTGCTGGGCACGGCGCGGTTCCTGAAGGAGAACGGCGTCGATCTCGGCACCTTCCAGCGGCCGGTCATGCTGGCGGTCGACGGCAAGCTGGCCGGCACGATCCGCTTCGAGGATCCGATCAAGGAGAGCGCCGTCGCGGCGATCGCCGCCCTGCGCGCGGACGGCCTGAGCATCGTCATGCTAACTGGCGACAACCGGAAGACCGCGGAGGCGGTGGCGGGCGCGCTCGGGCTCGACGGCTTCCAGTCCGAGCTGCTGCCCGAGGACAAGGCGCGCACCGTGCAACAGCTCAGGAGCGAGGGCCGGGTCGTAGCGATGGCCGGCGACGGCATCAACGATGCACCGGCGCTGGCCGCGGCCGATGTCGGGATCGCCATGGGGACCGGCACTGACATCGCCATCGAGAGCGCAGGTGTCACTTTGGTGAAGGGCGACCTAATGGGAATCGTCCGGGCGCGGCAGTTGTCGCACGCGACGATGGAAAACATTCGCCAGAATTTATTTTTTGCATTCGTCTATAATGCACTAGGCGTGCCGATAGCCGGCGGAGCGCTATATTCCCTTATGGGACTGACACTTAGCCCGATGATCGCGGCCGCCGCCATGGCCCTGTCGTCGGTCAGCGTGGTCGGGAATGCCCTCAGGCTCCGGGGGTTGCGGCTCTAGAGTCGTAGGGCTGTCAGACGCGGCGGCGTAAAATCGCCGCCATGTCCACCGCCGGCAAGTTCGATTACCTGGTCAACGTCTCCGAGGCCGCTTTCCAGAGCATGGTGATCGCCACCATCGAAAGCTTTCTGGTGCCAGGACGATGCGGCAAGTCAGGACGATTGACGCGACAACGCGAAACGTTCGGCCTGCTGTGGGGCTACGAGACGATGACCCCGAGCAAGGGCCGCTGCTTCAACGTCGAGGTCGCGATCGTCGACACCAATGCCGAGCGCGGCCGCAACTCCGTGATCCCCTCGCATGGGCTGGAGACGGTCAACAAGGCGCTGCCGACCTACTGGCCGAACCTCAAGTTCCTGGGCGACTTCCACTCCCATCCCTGGACCGCGCGCGAGCCGTGGCCGAGCCGGCCGTTCCTGTCCGAGCACGACCGGCAATCGATCGAGGGCGACGCCGCCTATGCCGAGCTCGACTTCCGGGTGGCGCTGCTGCTCAACGTGCAGAAGCTCGGCCGCAAGGGCTCGATGATGCCGGTCTTCACGCACGACAATACGCTGGAGTTCCGGATGAACGACCTGCGCATGAGCCTTGCGGCGTGGGTGGCCTGCCCGGTCAAGAACGAGGCGCGCGAGCCCGCGCTCTACGTCATCCCGCGCCCGCCGACGGTGACCAAGACCAAGTGGAAGCGCGAGCCCTGGCATACCAAGTGCCGGCCGCTCAACGACAAGAAGGTCTGGCTGAACGCGCCGGTGCACCACTTCCTGACCGCGCTGGGGGACTAACCGCTCAAGACCTCTTGACTGGCGGGTGATTGGCGGCCGGTGCATAGAGGGCAGATGCGACCGGGGATCCTTCTGCTCGCGCCGCTTGTAGCCTTGGCGCCCACGCCCGGCCTCGCCCAGGGCAGCGACGCTGCCTATTGCGCGAAGCTCGGCGAGCTCGTCACCAAGTACGTCGGCAAGCAGATCAACGGCCAAAACCGGCCCGATTCCGAATCGCTGGTGGCAATGGACCGCTGCGACCACGGCGACACGGCCGCGGGCATCCCGATCCTGGAGAAGAAACTTAAGAATGGCGGCTTCACCCTGCCGCCACGTTAGGACGACGATGAAGCGTTACTGTGTGTTCGCGTTGCTTGCGGCGCTCCCCTCGAGTGCCTTGGCGCAAACCGACGACAGGGCCTATTGCAACAAGCTCGGCGCGCTGGCCTCGCGCTATATCGGCAGCGCCGGTGCGGAGGGCCGCATGGCGCCGGACCTCAACGTCCTGGGCGCCATCGACGACTGCAACAAGGGCCGCACCGACAAGTCGATCCCCTATCTCGAACGGCGCCTGCGCGACAACCACATCACCATCCCGCCGCGCTAGAACTCGAGCGGGCTGCCCGTCAAACGGCGGTAGGCCTCGAGGTAGCGTTTGCTCGTCGCGTCGACGACTTCCGGCGGCAGCTTCGGCGCCGGCGCGTCGCCGTTCCAGCGGCCGGCATGGCGCTCGACATCGAGCCAGTCGCGCAAGGGCTGCTTGTCGAAGCTGGGTTGCGGCTTGCCCGGCTGGTAGCCGTCCGCCGGCCAGAAGCGCGAACTGTCGGGTGTCATCACCTCGTCAATCAGAATGATCTCGCCGGCTTTGGTCTGGCCGAACTCGAACTTGGTGTCGGCGATGATGATGCCGTGCTCCAGCGCCACATCGCGGCCCCGGGTGTAGACCGCGCGCGTCAGCCGCTCGAGCTCGGCGGTCACCTCGGTGCCCAGGATCCCGCGCATGCGGCCGACGGTGATGTTCTCGTCATGCCCACTCTCGGCCTTGGTCGCCGGGCTGAAGATCGGCGGATCGAGCCGGCCGCTCTCCTTCAGGCCGACCGGCAGCGTCTCGCCGGCGAGCGTTCCCTGCTTGGCGTATTCGCGCCACGCCGAGCCCGAGAGATAGCCGCGGATTACGCATTCGATCGGGAACACCGTGCCGCGCCGGCACAGCATCGAGCGGCCGGCGATCGCCTGGCGGTGGCCTTCCAGCGTCGGCACCTGCTGGATGATCTCGTCGCCGTCGGCCGAGATCATGTGGTGCTTCACCAGCGCGCCGAGCTGGCGAAACCACCACGCGCTGGTCTGGGTCAGAACCGCGCCCTTGAGCGGGATCGGCTCGGCCATCACCACATCGTAGGCGCTCACGCGGTCGGTGGCGACCAGCAGCAGCCGGTCGCCATCGACCTCGTACACGTCGCGCACCTTGCCGCGAGCGATCCGCTTCAGGGGCAGATCGCTCTCTGTCATCAACAGCATTATTTCTCGTTCCGCATCTCGTGGAAGACTTCCTTCGCCGTGATCAGCGCCTCGCGCACCGACGGCAGGCCGATATAACCGCAGAGATGCATCAGTGCCTCGGACAATTCGTCCTCGGTCCAGCCCTGGTTGCGCGCCATGCGCAGATGGATCGCGAGCTCGGGCCAGCGCGCCTGGGAGGTGTCGGAGATCACGCAGATCAGGGCCTTGGTCTTGAGGTCGAGGCCGGGACGGTCCCACAGCATGCCGAACACCGCCTCGCGGGCGTAGTCGCCGAACTTCTTCATGATCGGGTCGTCGTAGACCGACTTGTTCATGTTCTCGGCGTACTTGGCGCCCATCAGCTTGGAGCGGATCTCCGTGCCCTTTTTGTACAGCTCGCTCTCGGCCATCATTTCCTCCGGTTTGGAGACGCGAGCCTAGAACATATTCCGTCCGGCCGTAATCGGCCGGACGGAATATGCCTGCTGCAACAAACACCGCCAGTGCGCGCATTTCCGATTGGTTGGAACCGCTTGCGGTTCCAACCAATCGGAAATCGCCCTAGCCCGGCCGGGTGGACGCGTCATGTGAGCGTGTGTAACGCTGCCGGCCTCATGACATCGCCCAGCAAACCATCCCGGCGGGCTTCTCTCGACCGCGAGATCCTGGCCGACTGGATCGTCCACGCGGTCGGGCTGATCTGCGGCCTGGCCGGCGCCGTCGGCCTGGTCGTGGTGGCAGCCTATGCCACGGAGGGACACCCGCTCGTCCCCGTGAGCGTCTACATCGCCGGGCTGCTGGTCATGCTGACCTGCTCGGCGCTGTACCATGTGCTGCGCTCGCATCCGCGCCGCGACTGGCTGCGGCGACTCGATCACGCGGCGATCTTCGTGATGATCGCCGGCACCTACACGCCGGTCGCCGCCCTCGGCCTCGATTGGCCCTGGAATCTCGCGGTCATCCTCGCCGTCTGGGTGGTCGCCGCTGTCGGCGTGGTGCTCAAGCTCATCCGGCCGCACTCGATCGAACGGATATCGGTCGCACTGTATCTCCTGCAGGGATGGATCGGCCTGTTCGTGACGAAAGAGCTGTGGAAGTCGGTGCCGTCGGGCGTGCTGGTCCTGATCGTGCTGGGCGGCCTGGTCTATTCCGGCGGTGTGATCTTCCATCTGTCACCGCGCCGCTACAGCCGGGCCCTGTGGCACGGCTGCGTGCTGGTCGGCGCGACGTTCCACTACTTCGCTATCGCCGCGCTGGTCGCGGCGTAGGTCAGACCAGCCGGTAGCCGATTCCGGGCTCGGTCAGCACATGCCGCGGTGTGGCCGGATCGGCTTCGATCTTCTGCCGGAGCTGCCGCACATAGACCCGCAGGTATTGCGGATCGACCGATTCGTCGCGCCACACCTCGCGCAGCAGATGCTTGTGGGTCAGCACCTTGCCGGCATGGATCACCAGCTGCTCGAGGATGTCGTATTCCTTGGGCGAGAGTTTCACGTCCTCAAGCCCGCGCTTCACCAGCCGCCGCACCAGGTCGACGCTGAGATCGTCGCTGGTGAAGGTCTTGTCGGCACCCTGCTGCTGCAGGCGATGGCGCAGCGCGGCGCGCAAGCGGGCCATCAGCTCGTCGGCGCCGAACGGCTTGGTGACGTAATCGTCGGCACCGGCGTCGAGCGCCATTACCTTGGCCTGCTCGTCGCCGCGGCTCGACAGCACCACGATCGGCACCGGCCCCGCCTCGCGGATCCTGGCGATCAGCTTCAGCCCGTCGATGTCGGGCAGGCCGAGATCGAGCAGCACCAGGTCCGGCCGATGATGGCGCAGCGCCGTGATCGCCTCCGCGCCGTTGGCCGCCTCGACCGTGCGATAGTCGTGGGCGCCCAGGGTCGTGCGTAGCAGGCGCCGGATTGGCGGCTCGTCCTCGACGATCAAGATCAAGACGGCGTCGCCCGTCATGTGGGCCCACTCATGTCGGATAGCTCACCACGAATTCCGCGCCGCTGCGATCGGTTCGGTTGCGGGCGGCGATCGTGCCGCCCTGCACCTCGATGAAGCCCTTGGCGATGGCGAGGCCCAGGCCCGTGCCGGCCCGCCGCCGGTCGCCGTCGTCGGCGCGGTAGAACTTGTCGAACAGCCGGTCGAGTGCCGCCGGGCCGATGCCCGGCCCCTCGTCGCGTACGATGATCTCGACCCAGCCATCGGAGGGCCGCGCTTCGATCCCGATGCGACCGCCGGCCGGCGAATATTTCGACGCATTGTCGAGGACGTTGAACAGCGCCTGCTCGGCCAGCACGAAATCGAGCGACAGGGTCGGCAGGTCGGGCGCTACGGTCGAGGCGACGACGTGGTCCTTCAGGAGCGGCGCCGCGCGACGTAACGCGGTCGAGACGAGGTCGCCGACATCCACCGCCTCGCGCTTTGGCACGATCACGCCGGCATCGAGCCGCGTCATGTTGAGCAGGTTGCCGACGAAGCGGTCGAGCCGCTCGGCCTCGCTCAGCGCCGTGCCCAGTAGTTCGCTGCGTGTCGCCTCGTCGTAGCGGTCGCTGTAGCTCTTGAGGCTCGACAATGCGCCCTGGATCGAGGCAAGCGGCGTACGCAAATCGTGGCTCACCGAGGTAAGCATGGCCGAGCGCAGCCGCTCGCGCTCCTCGCGCAGCCGCGCCTGGTCGAGGTCGGCCGCCAGCGCCACACGCTCGATCGAGACGGCGGCCTGGTTGCCCACTGCCTCGAGCAGATGACGAGCCGGCGCCGCCAGGCCGGTCTCGACCTTGGACAGCACGCCGATCACGCCGATCGACGAGCGGCTGGTGCGGATCGGCATGAACAGCCAGCGTCCGCCCGGCAGGGTGTCGGTGCCGCGACCGGTCGGCCGCTCGGCGTCCCACGACCAGCGCGCCGCCGCGAGATCGGCCTCGGTGAACTCGCTGTCGGGTGGGAAGGCTGCGCGCAGCACCAGCTTGCCGGTCTCGGCTGGAGCTTTCTCCGGCATCAGGATGGCGACCTCGGCGTCCATCAGGCGCGCAAGCTGCGTCACCACGATCCACAACAGGTCGTCGAGATCGATGACGCCGGCGATCCTGCGGCTGAAGCCATAGAGCTCGGCCGTGGTGCGCGCCTCGCGCCGCGCCGCCTCGGCCTGGGCGCGGGTGCGCGTGCCGAGCGCGCTCGCAGCCACTGCCACGAACATGAAGAGGAACAGCGCCAGCACGTTCGCCGGATCGGCGATGGTGAACTGGTAGAGCGGCGGGAGGAAAAAAAAGTTGAAGCTCAAGACCGAGAGCGTGGAGACCCAGAGCGACGGCACCAGCCCGTGCCGCGCCGCCGCCACCATCACCGGCACGACGTAGACCAGCGAGATATTGGGCAGGTCGATGAAGGCGTTGACCGCCGCTCCGGCAGCACTCGCCAGCGCCGTCGTGATCGCGCCCTCGAGATAGGGGCTGATTCGGCGTGGCGCGCCCAGCAGCCAGTCGATGCGGCCGTCGGGCTCTGGCTGGTCGCCCGACGGCGCCACCTCGACCACGAGCCCCGAGCCGCTGCGC
>DASXQC010000031.1:0-6696 GCA_036493235.1 Reyranella sp. | reverse complement strand
GGCGCCTCGGGCGTTTCCTCCGCGAGGTTCGCGAGCAGGGTCCAGACATCGGAAGCAGGCAGGGAGAACGGCATGGCGCGGCGAGACTAACCCAAAGTCGGTTGACCCGGCACGGTGCTTGCTCGACGGTGGCATCGCACTGGGGAATCAAGAAATGCGTCGTCGAAGTCTGCTTGCCGCACCGATCATCCTTGCCGCTACGCGAACCGCGCGCGCTGACTGGGAACCGAAGCAGCCGATCAAGATTTTGGTCGGCTATGCGCCAGGTGGCACGGCGGACATCGCGGCGCGCATCGCAGCTGATACGCTGTCGAAGAAGCATGGCCTCACGGTCGTGGTGGACAACAAGACCGGCGCCGGCGGGTTCATTGCGCTGAAGGGCGTCGCCCAGGCGCCGGCCGACGGCTACACGGTCGGCATCGGCATCATGGGCCAGTTCTCGGTCGGGCCTGTGGTGCCGGGCTCGAACATCCCGCTCGATATCGACAAGGAGCTGGTGCCGGTCGCCAACTTGGTCGGCGTGCCGATGGCGCTGATCGTGCGCATGGATGCGCCGTTCAAGACGATCCCCGAGTTCGTCGCCTACGCCAAGGCCAACCCCGGCAAGGTCTCCTACGCGTCGACCGGGCTGGGCTCGACCAACCAGCTCGCGGCGGAATTCCTGGCCGCGGAATCGGGCGGGCTGAAGCTGATCCATGTGCCTTATCGCGGCGGCGCGCCGGCGATCGCCGACGTGGCGGCCGGCAACGTCGACATGTTCTTCGGCAACATCTCCGAGCTGATCAGCATGGCGCGCGGCGGCAAGGTGCGCGTGTTGGCATTGGCCGCAACTAAGCCGTCGGCTCTGGCGCCCGAGCTGCCGCTGCTCACCAAGGACATCCCGTCGCTCAACATCGACAACTGGTTCGGTCTCGTAGGGCCGGCGGCGCTGCCTGCGGACGTCAAGGAAGCAATCGCCAAACTGTTCCTCGAGGCGATCGGCGATCCGGCCAACAAGGAGGCGCTCGACAAGCAGGGGCTCGAGGCGCTGGGCCAAGGACCGGCCGCTTTCGCAGCGTACATCCAGAAGGATCGCGAGCGCTGGGCGAAGGTGGTGAAAGCCGGCAATATCCGGGCGCAATGAGTACAGCACCGCTTTCCCTCGGCATCGACATCGGGGGCACCTTCACCGACCTCGTCATCCACGATCCGTGCGACGGCCGCGCCGTCATCTGGAAGGAGAGCACCACGCCCGACGATCCGGCGCGCGGCGCGATCGAGGGCACGCGGCGCGTGCTGGCCAAGGCCGGCGCGAAGCCCGAGCAGGTCGGCCGTGTGGTGCACGCCACGACGCTGTTCACCAACGCGCTGATCGAACGCAAGGGCGCGAAAACCGGCTTGTTGACGACCGACGGCTTCCGCGACGTGCTGGAGATCGGCCGCGAGCGCAAGTACGAGCTCTACGACCTCTTCATCGAGATGCCCAAGCCACTGGTGCCGCGGCCGTGGCGGCGCGAGGCGGTCGAGCGGCTGGCGGCCGATGGTTCGATCGAGAAGCCGATCGATCTCGACGCCGCGCTGCGCGAGGTGGCCGAGTTGGTCGAGCAGGGCGTCGAGAGCCTCGCCATCTGTTTCCTGCACTCTTACGCCAATCCGGCGCACGAGCGGGCGATCGGCGCGGCGATCGCCGAGCGCTACCAGAACCTGTCGATCTCGCTCTCGTCCGACGTCTCGCCCGAGATCCGCGAATACCTGCGCGCCTCGACGACGGTCGCCAACGCCTACATCCGGCCGCTAGCCGAGGTCTATCTCGAGCGGCTGGAGCAGGCGCTGCGCGCCGAGGGCATTCCCGGCGGCCTGTTCCTGATGCTGTCGAACGGCGGCCTGACCCATGTCAGCGAGGCCAAGCGCGCGCCGGTGCAGTTGCTGGAAAGCGGCCCGGCGGCCGGCGCATTGGCCGGCGCCTGGTTCGGCCGCAATGCTGGGCTCGAGCGCGTGCTGGCCTTCGACATGGGCGGCACGACCGCCAAGCTCGCGCTGGTCGACGACGGCGAGCCGCTGGTCGCCTACGGCTTCGAGGCGGCGCGCGAGAAGCGCTTCCTGCGCGGTTCGGGCCTGCCGATGCAGATCGCTACGGTCGAGCTGATCGAGATCGGCGCCGGCGGTGGCTCGATCGCGCACAGGAGCGACCTCGGCACGCTCAATGTCGGCCCGGAGAGCAGCGGCGCGCAGCCCGGCCCGGCCTGTTATGGCCGCGGCGGCACGAATGCCACCGTGACCGATGCCGACCTGACCCTGGGCTATCTCAACGCCGACTTCTTCCTCGGCGGTGCGATGAAAATCGATCGCGCCGCGACCGACAAGGCGTTCGGCACGCTGGCATCGTCGCTCGAGGTCGAGCCGTCGCGCGCTGCCTTCGGCGTGCACGACGTGGTGAACGAGAACATGGCCGGTGCAGCGCGTGTGGCGATCGCCGAGCGTGGCCGCGTTCCGTCGGAATACGCGCTGCTGGCGACCGGTGGAGCAGGGCCCGTTCACGCCTGGCATGTCGCCCGCAAGCTCGGCGTGAAGCGCGTGGTGTGTCCGCCAGGCGCGGGGGCGGGCAGCACCATCGGCATGCTGATGGCACCGGCGCGTGTCGATCGCGTGGCGAGCCTCACCGTGGCGCTGACCGGCGCCGACATGATGGAAGCCGAGCGCATCTTCGCCGCGCTCGAAAAGGAATCGCTCGACGTGCTGCGCCTGACCGGCGCCGACGTCGATTCGCGCACAGTCAAACGGCTCGCCGACATGCGCTATATCGGCCAGGGCAGCGAGATCACGGTGACCATGCCGTCGCCGCTCGGCGAAGCCGGTGTGCGGGTGGAGTTCGAAAAGGCCTACAAGGCGCTGTTCGCCCGCACGCCGCCGGGCGCCAACATCCAGTTCGTGGCGCTCAGGCTCTCGGTGACCGCTCCGATGCCCGGCACCGGCGGCAAGCTCGAGCTGCCACGCCATGCCTCGGCCGATGCGGCGAAGGGGACGCGGCCGGTCTTCTTCCCCGACCAGAACAAGACGGTTCAGACCAGGGTCTGGGACCGCTATGCCCTACAGCCCGGCGTCACGATCGATGGGCCGGCGGTATTCGAGGAAGACGAGAGCACCTTCATCGTCGGGCCGAACGCCACCGCGCGCCTGCTGGCCGACGGCTCCATCCTGGCGGAGGTCACCCTTCTTTCACCTCCCCCGTCAGACGGGGGAGGCAGGGAGGGGGAAAGCCGCACAAGGAACCCCGCCGGGAAGAGGTCATGAGTCATGATCTGGAAATGGCCGAAGCGAGCCGCTTGCCTTCCCCCTCCTTTATCCTCCCCCGTAGGACGGGGGAGGAAACCATGAGCGTCCTTCGATGACCCGCACCTTCGATCCAATCGAGCTCGAGCTCCTGTGGCGGCGGTTGATCTCGGCCGTCGACGAGGCGGCGGTGGCGATGGTGCGCACCAGCTTCTCGACCCTGGTGCGCGAGAGCTACGACTTCTCCTGCGTCATCACCGACCAGGACGGCCAGTCGCTGGTCCAGGCGTCGGAGAGCATCCCGAGCTTCATCGGCACGCTGCCCGAGACGGTGAAGCATTTCCTGCGCTTCTTCCCGCCCGACAAGCTCCAGCCGGGCGACGTGCTGATCACCAACGACATCTGGCTCGGCACCGGCCATCTGCCCGACATCACGCTCGCCAAGCCGATCTTCAAGGACGGCAAGCTGATCGCGTTCAGTGCCACCACGGCCCACGCCCCGGACATTGGCGGCAAGATCAGGAGCCCCGAACCGCGCGAGGTGTTCGAGGAGGGCCTGCAGATCCCGCCGATGAAGTTCATCGCCGCGGGCAGGACCGACGAGACGCTGGTCGCGATCATCCGCAAGAACGTGCGCACGCCCGACCAGACGATGGGCGATCTCTACGCCCAGATCGTCGCGCTCGACGTGATGGAAGACCGGCTGCACGCGCTCATGTCGAACTACGGCCTCGGCGACATCACCGACCTGGCGCGCGAGATCCAGGGCCGCTGCGAGACGGCGATGCGGTTGGCGATCCGCGAGCTGCCCGACGGCACCTACCGCAGCGAGCTCAAGACCGACGGCATCATGGAAACGCCGATCACCATGAAGCTCGAGCTCACCATCAAGGGCGACGAGATCGTCATGGACTTCGCCGGCACCGACGCCCAGGTCGATCGCGCCATCAACTGCGCGCTCTGCTACACGACCGCGATGGCGATGTACGGGGTCAAGGTCTGCACCAGCCCCAACCTGCCCAACAACGAGGGCGCGTTCCGGCCGATCGCCTTGAGCGCGCCCGAAGGCTGTATCGTCAACCCGGTGTTTCCCGCGCCCGGCGGCTCGCGGATGCTGATCGGCCACTACGTGCCGATGCTGGTGTTCGGCTGCCTCGGCCAGATCGTGCCGGAGCGCGTGATGGCCGCGTGCGGCAGCCCGATGTGGGGCATGAACCAGTCGGGCGTTCGCAACGGCCGACCCTACGCCAACATGTTCTTCTACAACGGCGGCATGGGCGGCAATACGCAGCGCGACGGCGTCACCTGCCTGTCGTGGCCGTCCAACGTCTCCTCGACCTCGATCGAGATCAGCGAGCACATCGCGCCGCTGCGCTTCCATCACAAGAAGCTGCGCCCCGATTCGGGTGGCGCCGGCCGCCATCGCGGCGGGTTGGGGCAGGAGATCCTGATCGAAAGCCGCAGCGAATCGCCGATCGCCGTGTCCTTCCTCGCCGAGCGCACGATCTTCCCGGCCTTCGGCATCGAGGGTGGCAAGGACGGCGCGCCGGGGGAGCTGCGCATCAACGGCGTGAAGACCGATCCCAAGAAGCAGTACGTGCTGCAGAAGGGCGACACAGTCTTGCTCGGCACGCCGGGCGGCGGCGGGCATGGCGATTCGCGGCAGCGGCCGGCCGCAACACTCCAGGCCGATTTGTCAGCCGGCTATGTAACGGATCGTACGTTGTACGCTAGCGACTGAAGCGCTCTTCGAACCTTACGCCCCAGTTGCGGATCGCCTCGGTCATGCCGTGCCAGTCCTCGCGCAGGCAACGCAGGATCGTCGCGACACGCCAGCCCGCATAGGGCTCGGTGGGATGCGGAAGGCGGGTATCGAGCCGCCAAGCCATCAGGTCGACGGGCTGGGCCGGCACTTTGCCAAGGCGGAGATGGAGGAGAGTGGTCTCGATCCGGGCAAGGCGTTGCTGAAGGTCGGACGTGACATCAAGATCGGACATCGACATCGGCTCCTTTTTCGCTTTGCCATTGCGCGACCAAAAGCGGGCAAAAAAGTGGCCGTTTCACCACAGCAGCCACACCAAGCTCGCCGCGCCGATCAGGACGACGATCAGGGCCGGCAGCACGATGCGCAGGCGCGACGGCTGGTAGTTTCCGTCGTCGATCGCGCGGGCGACGTCGAGGTAGTGCCAGATGCCGCCCAGCATCACGACCACGCCGACGACCACCAGGCCGATGCCGACCTCTTCGGCATGGACGTTTCCCGTGCGGCCGCCGGGCACCATGCGTGCGAATTCGATCAGGAACAGGCTGAAGCGGTTGATCGCGATGCCAAGCGTCATGATGGCGATGGCGGTGCGCACCCAAGCGAGGATCGTGCGCTCGTTCGCGAGGTGCTCGGAGACGTGATGCAGTTCCGCCTGCTGCTTCTTCAGACCTTCGATGTGACTGTCGGTCATGCGGCCTCCTGCTGCTTCATGGCGCGAGCATAGTGTATTGCTGGCGTATCAGCGCGCTGCGGGGCACACTCCGGCCGCTAATCAAGAAGAGCAACCGGAGGAGCCTGTTTTGCGTACCCTGAAATTCGCCGCTGCGCTGATCGCTGCCACGACTCTGGCCGCGCCTGCCTTCGCCTGGCAGCCGACCAAGGCGATCGAGTTCATCGCCACGGCGGGTCCCGGCGGCGGCACCGACAATTTCGCGCGCGCGGTCCAGGCGGCGATCGTGAAGAACAAGCTCCTCGACCAGGCGATCGTGGTGGTCAACAAGCCGGGCGGCAGCGGCGCCGAGGGCTACACCTACGAGAAGGGCATGGCGGGCGATCCGTACCACCTGGTGTTCGGCACCTCGAACACCTGGCAGCAGCCGATGGTGTCGAAGGTCGCCTTCAAGCCGAGTGACTTCACACCGGTCGCCGCCATGGTGCAGGACGAGTTCCTGCTGTGGGTGAAGCAGGATGGCCCCAAGGACGTGCCCGCGTATCTGGCGGCGATGAAGGCCAAGAACGGCACGGGCAAGATGGGCGGCGCGCAGTCCAAGGATACCGACGAGCTCCTGACCCGCATGATCGAGAAGACGGCGGGCCTCAAGATGATCTACGTGCCGTTCAAGAGCGGCGCTGAGGCGGCGGTGCAGCTTGCCGGCGGCCATGTCGACAGCCACGTCAACAATCCGAGCGAGAGCGTCGGGCAGTGGAAGGGCGGCACGCAGCGGCCGCTCTGCGTGTTCAACACCAAGCGCTTGCCGGCCGGACCGAAGGTCACCGCGACCGAGGGCTGGAGCGATATCCCGACCTGCGTCGAGGCCGGGCTGAACATCCCGCTGTTCCAGCAGCCGCGCACGGTGTGGCTGCCGCTCAAGGTCACGCCCGAGCAGACCGCCTTCTACGTCGACCTGATGAAGAAGGTGCAGGCGACGCCGGAGTGGAAGGACTATGTCGAGAAGAGCTCG
>DASXQC010000030.1:0-1568 GCA_036493235.1 Reyranella sp. | reverse complement strand
ACAGGCGCCATCGCAACATCGGTGGCGACAAAGCGCGCGCCCATGAAATTGGCGATGCCGGCATAGGCCTGCAGCCGTCCGAGATGCCAGAACAGCCGGTCGAGATTTTGTTCGGCCCCGAGTGTGGCAAGCAGCGTCTGCGGGCCGGGGTCGTTGTCGGGATAGTCGTACGGCTCCATCGGGATCTGCAGGAAGATCTCGTGGCGCTGGGCGCGGGCCTTCTCGGCGAGTTTTCCAGGATCGGAACCATATGGCGTGAACGCCAGGGTCACCGCGCCCGGCAGTCGCATGATGGCGTCGGACGTCTTGGCGGCGCCGACGCCGAGACCTCCGACCACGATGGCGACAACGGGCATCTTCGCCGCCCTGGCCTGGTCGAAGGGCGCCGCGTAGGCGGTGAAGGGTTTCAGGTTCTCCGCCGCGATCGGGATCATGCCGTAGCGAGTCTTCTCGAGCAGCCGCGGGTCCGCGCCGGCCATCATGGCCGCAGGCGCAGTGGCGGCATCGCCTTCGGCCTTGTCGGCGGCGGGCTTGTCGGACGCGGCGGCGTCGCCGCCACCGATCACGACATCCTGCCGCTTGCCGCTCGAGCCATCGATGATGGTGACGGTGCGATGCTCGCCGGATGCTGCCTCCTTGGGCTCGCTCCTGGCGGCATGCGAAGGCGCGGTGGCGGGCGCGGCCGCCTTCTCCTCGGGCGCCTTCTGGCGGAGCGCGAGGTGGGCGACCGGCTCGCCCCCCAAGGGATTGTCGCCGAAGATGGCAAAGCCTGCGAACGCCACGAGGACGAGGCCAAGCACCACCGCCAGCGCCTGCATGCCCGTGAACGGCAAGCGGAATCGCCGCTTGCGCCGCGCCGTCTGTTGTCCGAGCGGGGCGCTCAGATCGTCGGCCGTCTCTGCCATTAGAAGTCCCGAATCAATGGCCGACGATACCACGGCGGGCAACGCCGGAGGCGCCGCCGGTAAAATCGGGGCAAGCAAAAAGGGCGGCCCGAATGGACCGCCCTTTTCGGGAACCTCGTACTGCGGTCGAGTCTAGTTCGCGGCCTTGTTGCCGGGTTTGTCGTTGGAGGCCTTGTCAGCCGGAACGGCCGCCGGCGTCGGCTGGTTGGAGCTGGCCTTGATGCCATGCAGGAGGTCATCGGCCATCTTCAGCGCCTTGTCGTCCTTGGCATCCGGCGGAATATAGGACTGCGAGCCGGTCTTCTCGTCGCCGTCGTTCTTGAGATGGCCGCGCAGCGAAGCCTCGCCCTTGGTGTCGACGCGCGCCTTCAACTCTTCCGGCACGTCCTGCAGTACCTCGATATCAGGCACGATGCCTTTGGCCTGGATCGACTTGCCGGACGGTGTGTAATAGCGCGCAGTGGTCAGGCGCAGCGCGCCGTTGCCGCTTCCGAGCGGGATGATGGTCTGCACCGAGCCCTTGCCGAAGGAGCGCGTGCCGACCAGCGTCGCACGCTTGTGGTCCTGCAGCGCGCCGGCAACGATCTCGGAGGCCGAGGCCGAGCCGCCGTTGATCAGGAGGATGATCGGCTTGCCCTTGGTCAGGTCGCCCGGATGGGCGGA
>DASXQC010000029.1:0-1517 GCA_036493235.1 Reyranella sp. | reverse complement strand
CGTGCGCCGGTCGGGGAGCGATGTGGACATTGGAGTGGCGACCTTATAGCCCATTCGACCATGGCAAGCAGGCTTCTAGGCGTCATATCGGCTTTGCCGGAGGAATTCTCCCATCTCTCGGACCAGTCCGGGCAGGCGCATACCATCGGAGGCCACAGTTTTTGGCGCGGCAGCATCGCCGGCCGCGATGCGGTGTTTGTCGAGTCGGGTGCAGGCAAGGTGAATGCCGGCGTCGCCACGTCGTTGCTGCTCGACCGCTTCGACTGCGGCGCCCTGATGCTGTGCGGTGTCGCGGGCGGCCTCGATCCGGCGCTGGGCGTGGGCGACGTCGTGGTCGGCACCAGCCACATCCAGCATGACTACGGCACGCACCGCGAAGGCTACTTCCTCACCATTCAGCCCGGCAGCCGCCCCTCGAAAGGCACCGATGATTGGAAACCCGGCTATCCCGAGTCCGAGCCTCTGGTGGCGCGGCTGAAAGAGGCGGTCGCCGGGCTCACCCTGGAGCCACTGCCGGCCGAGATCGGCGCCGGCGCACGCCTGCCGACGGTTCACTTCGGCACCATCCTGACCGGCGACTGCTTCATCAATGCCGAGGATCACCGGCAGCGCCTGCATGGCGAGTTCGCCGCCAAGGCGGTCGAGATGGAAGGCGGAGCGGTCGCCCAGGTGGCGCGGCGCTGGGGCGGCGACATCCCGTTCGTCAACGTGCGCTGCCTCAGCGACCTCGCGGGCTGCGGCAGCCATCTCGACTTCCGCGCCTTCCTGCCGATCGCCGCGAAGTACGCCTCGCAGGTCGCGCACCGGCTGGCGCCGGCGATCTGAGCCACGAAATTTACGACTGTCGATTCAAGGCCTTAGGCCTTGAACATACGCCCCGCGACGGCCTCGAGCTTCTTCATCATCGCCGGCGCGCGGGCGGCGGGGGAGGTGATCAGCGCGTGCTCCAGGGCACGGTCGCAGCCGGCGGGGCAGGGCGTGGGGCGGGCCTTGTGCAGGCGGGGTGCCATCATCGACACCAGGGTCTTGGCGCGCTCGGCATTGTCGAGCAGGACGCGGACGATGTCGGAGACCTGCACATGGTCATGGTCGGGATGCCAGCAGTCGAAGTCAGTGACCATGGCGACGGTCACGTAGCAAATCTCCGCCTCACGGGCGAGCTTGGCCTCCGGCATGTTGGTCATGCCGATCACGTCGCAGCCCCAGCTTCGGTAGAGCTTCGATTCGGCGAGGCTGGAGAATTGCGGCCCCTCCATCGCGATGTAGGTGCCGCCGAGCTGGATCGGGAAGCCCGCCTCCTGAGCGCACTCGTGTACGGCCTGGGCGAGCCGGTTGCAGGTCGGCTGCGCCATCGAGACATGCGCCACCAGCCCCTCGCCGAAGAAGCTCTTCTCGCGCGCGAAGGTGCGGTCGATGAACTGGTCGACGATCACGAAATGGCCGGGCGGCAGGTGCTCGCGCAGCGAGCCGCAGGCCGACAGCGACAGGATGTCGGTGACGCCGACCCGCTTCAGCGC
>DASXQC010000028.1:0-9683 GCA_036493235.1 Reyranella sp. | reverse complement strand
TGGCTGGGGCCGCGCCACTCCGTGGCGCCTCCTCTGCGGTCGCAAGATCACATGAGCGCCACTGGAGTGGCGCGCTCCCAGCTCAGGCGCGGTAGAACGGCTTGTCGCCGCACACCGTCACGCGATGGCCGTAGCGGCGGTGGCCGTGATAGTCGAACATCGCGTGGTGCTGGGCACAGCGGTTGTCCCAGAACGCCACCGAGTTCGGCTGCCACTTGAAGCGGCACTGGAACTCCGGCGTCTCGACGTGGCGGTAGAGCATCTCGAGCAGCGCGTCGCTCTCGCTCTTGCGCAGCTGCGGGATGCGCAGCGTGAAGCCGCGATTGACGTAGAGGCCCTGCCGGCCGGTCACCGGATGGGTGCGCACGATCGGATGCTCGGCGTTGGGGAACTGCATGGCGTCGCGGTCGGTCGCCTTGACGCGGTAGTAGTGCGCCTTGGAGCTGTCGTGCAGCGCGGTCAGGCCCTGCAGCAGCTTCCTGATCGGCTCCGACAAGGTCTCGTAGGCGCGGTACATGTTGGCGAACAGCGTGTCGCCGCCGCCGTCGGGCGGCACCTCGGTGAGATGGAGGATCGAGCCCATCGGCGGTTCGACGTCGCACGACACGTCGGAGTGCCATTCCTCGCCGGCGACGTGCTTGGACTTCTCGTCGGCCTTGATCACCAGGATCTCGGGATGCTCGGGGAAGGTGATCGGCGCGTTGGGATGGACATGCAGCGGGCCGAAGCGGCGGCCGAAGTCCTTGTGCTGATCGATGGTCATCTTCTGGTCGCGAAAGAAGATCACCAGGTTGTCCATCAGCGCGTCGTGCACTTCCTGGAATTGCTGGTTGCCGAGCGGCTTCCCGAGATCGACGCCATAAATCTCCGCGCCGATAACAGGGGTGACCTTGCGAACCTCGATCGTCTGGTAGCTCATGGGGCGTTTCCTCCGTGGGCCCACTCTACGCCCAGCCCTGCGACTCGCCCGCTCAAAGTGGACGATGTCCGTATTGTGGACTAGCCTGCCGAGATGGCCGAAGCCGTCATCGAGCCGGTGCGCCGCAGCTTCGCGGTGCTGGAGGCGCTGAGCCGCCGTCGCAGCGTGACGCTCTCCGTGCTGACCGCCGAAACCGCGCTGCCGCGGCCGACCGTGATCCGGCTGCTGCACACCCTGATCGCCCTGGGCTATGCCGTCCGGATCTCGCGCGACCAGGGCTACCGGCTGACCGACCGCGTGCTGGGCCTCGCCGAATCGATCCGCTTCGTCGACCATCTGGTCGACGCGGCCCTGCCGCACATGCGCGGCTTCACCGAAGAGCACGGCTGGCCGCTCTACCTCGCGACGTTGAGCGCCGGCGCCATCACCATTCGCCATTCGACCGCACCCGAGAGCCCGATGGCCTTCGAGGGCGCGGCCCTAAACTCGCCACGCCCGCTCCTGATCAGCGCCCTCGGCCGCGTCATTCTGGCCTTCTCCAGCGACGACGAGCGCCGCGCGGCGCTGAAGGCGATGGGCGGGCTGACGCCACGCCAGGCAGCGGCACTGACTGTCGCGCTGGAGCGCATCCGCACCGACGGCTACGCCTTCACCGCGCCGCCGCGGCCGACCCGGCTGCACGGCATGGCGGTGCCGATCCGGCGCGGCAGTCGCGTGCTCGGCAGCCTGTCCATGCGCTTCCCGCGCTCGGCGATGAGCGAGCAACAGGTCGCCGAGCGGTTCGGCAAGCGGCTCGCCGCCGTGGCCCGCGCCATTGCCACCGATGTCGCCCGCGCACGGGCGGACTGATACGCTCGTCGCATGGCGCTGATCCGCCCCCTCCTGGCCGCTTTCCTGGCGATGGTCGCGCTTGCAGCCCGCGCGGACGCCGGCGAGTTCGTGCACTTCAAGTCGGGCAAGGCCACGCTGATCGGCTATCTCGCCCAGCCGCGAGGAAACGGGCCGTTTCCGGCAGCGGTGCTGTTGCATGGCAGCGGCGGCTTCCATGCCAGCATGCTCTCGTGGGCCGACCGGCTGAGCCGTTGGGGCTATGTCGCCTTCGCGGTCGACAGCTTCAGTCCGCGCGGCCGCCAGGGACAGGGCAACGTGGCCAAGGAGCAGGCGGGCGATGCCTTCGCAGCCCTGCACCATCTCGCCGGTTTGCCCCACGTCCGCGCCAACGCCGTTGCCCTCATAGGCTTCTCCTACGGCGGCATCTCCACCCTGGCCGATCTGGAGCAGGGATCTTCGATTGCACGGCTGTACCCCGACAAGTTCCGCGCGGGCGTTGCATTCTATCCGGCATGTTCCGGCAGCTCGGGCCTCATGGCCGTGCCGACCTTAATTTTGATCGGCGAGCTCGATGACTGGACGCCGGCAGCCGATTGCGCCGACATGGCGGCCGGCAAGAGCGTGATCCCGGTGTCGCGCCAGGCTGGCGATCGGTCCAACGTGACGCTGATTGTCTATCCCGGCGCCTATCACGCTTTCGATATCACCGACCTGGATATCCTGCCGGGCCGCGGCGGCACGGTGGAGGACCATCATGTCGAATATAACGAAGCCGCGACCAAGGACGCCGCCCAGCAGGTGCGGGCGTTCCTCGGCCGCACACTGAAAGACTGAGGGAGAACGGGAATGACATTCCGCGCGCTGGTGCTGACGCAAGCCGACCGCAAGGTGAGCGGCGCGATCGAGACGCTCGACGACAGCCGGCTGCCGGCGGGCGACGTCACGGTCGACGTCGAATACTCGACGCTGAACTACAAGGACGGGCTGGTGCTGACCTCGGGCGGCGGGCTGGTGAAGACCTGGCCGCATGTCGGCGGCATCGATCTCGCCGGTACCGTCGCTCAGTCGGACAATCCCGGCTTCAAGGCCGGCGACAAGGTCGTGCTGAACGGCTGGCGCGTCGGCGAACTCCACTGGGGCGGCTACGCCACGAAGGCGCGGGTGAAGGGCGACTGGCTGGTCAAGCTGCCGGCCTCGATCTCGACCAAGCGCGCGATGGCGATCGGTACCGCGGGCTACACCTCGATGCTGTGCGTGCTGGCGCTGCAGAAGCATGGCGTGCGGGCGGAATCGGGCGAGGTGCTGGTGACCGGCGCGGCAGGGGGCGTGGGCTCGGTCGCGGTCGCGATCCTGGCCCGGCTCGGCTACCAGGTGGTCGCCGCCACTGGCCGGCCGCAGGAGGCCGAGTACCTGAAGGGCCTCGGCGCCGCGACGATCGTGTCGCGCCAGGAGCTCACCGAGGCGCCCGACCGGCCGCTGCTGTCGGAGCGCTATGCCGGCGTGGTCGACACGGTGTCGGGCGTGATGCTGGCCCGTGCGCTCGCCCAGGTGAAGTACGGCGGCGCGGCCGCGGTGTGCGGCCTCGCCGGCGGGCCGGCGTTCCCGGGCTCGATCCTGCCCTTCATTCTGCGCGGCGTGTCGATGTACGGCATCGATTCGGTGATGCTGCCCAAGGCGCCGCGCGAGGAAGCGTGGCGGCGGCTCGGCAGCGACCTGCCGCTCGACAAGCTCGACAGCACGGTGAGCGACGCCGCGCTCGGCGACCTGATCGGCCTCGCGCCGAGAATCTTGAAGGGCGAAATTCGCGGACGTGTGGTGGTCGACGTCCGTCGCTGACCGAATCGCGCTAGGCGGGTCTGGCCGCCGGTGTTAGCGTTTTCCCAGTAGCGTTGCGCGTTGCGTCGACAAGAAACCGCACAAACGCTTCCTCGGGAGGAAACGATGCTCAAGGCATTGCTGGCGCGCCTGGCGTTCGCCGGGCTCGCGCTCGTGTCCGCGGCCGCCGCCCCCGCCTTCGCGCAAGGCACCATCAAGATTGCCTACACCGACCCGCTGTCGGGTCCGTTCGCGCAGGTCGGCGACGCCAACCTCAAGCAGATGAACTACATCCTCGACTACATCAATGCGAAGGGCGGGGCGCTCGGCAAGAAGTTCGAGCTGGTGCCGTTCGACAACAAGTCCCAGCCGTCCGACGCGTTGATCGCACTCAAGAGCGCGACCGACCAGAACATGCCGTTCATCATGCAGTGCAGCGGCTCCAACATCGCCGCGGCGCTGATCGAGGCGGTCAACAAGCACAACGCGCGCAACCCCGACAACCGAATCATCTACATCAACTGCGGCGCGGTCGCGACCGAGCTGACCAACGAGCAGTGCAGCTTCTGGCACTACCGCTTCGACGCCAATGCCGCGGAGAAGGCCGCGGTGATGGTGCAGGCGCTGCCCAAGGACGTCACCAAGGTCTACTTGTTGAACCAAGACTATCTCTTCGGCCAATCCGTGCAGCGCGACGTCAAGACCTTCCTCGGCAAGCTGCGGCCCGACGTCCAGGTGGTCGGCGACGAGCTGATCCCGCTCGGCAAGGTCAAGGACTTCGCGCCCTATATCACCAAGATCAAAGCGTCGGGCGCGCAGGCGCTGCTGACCGGCAACTGGGGCCCCGACATGAACCTGCTGATCAAGGCGGGCATCGATGCCGGCGTCGACCTCCGCTACTACACGATGTACGCCCACCTCGCGGGCGGCGCGACGGCGATCGGCCCAGCCGGCGACGGCAAGGTCTTCTCGGTCCAGGCATTCAACGAGAACATCGCGCCCGAGACCGGCAACGCCGAGGCCGAGGCCTGGACCAAGGAGTTCAGGGCTAAGTTCCCGTTCGACTTCTACGCCGCAGGCTTCCGCACCATTTTCGAGTTCCTCGCCGCCGGCATCACCAAGGCGGGCTCGACCGATCCGACCAAGATCGCGCTGGCGCTGGAGGACCTGAAGATCAAGGACTTCCTCGGCTTCGAGCTGCGCATGCGCAAGGACGACCACCAGATCATCGGCCCGTACTTCGTCGGCGTCTTCAAGAAGGGCGTGAAGTACGACTCCGAGAAGACCGGCCTCGGCTGGGCAACCTCGGCCACCATCCAGGCCAAGGACATCGAGCAGCCGACGACCTGCAAGATGCAGCGGCCGAAGAGCTGATGCCTCCGCCGAACGACGGGTAGGGGCGAAGCGCCTTAGGAAGGACGCCGATGGAAGTCTTCCTCGTCTCGCTGCTCAACGGGCTAGTCTACGGCATGCTGCTGTTCATGCTGGCGAGCGGGCTCACGCTTATCCTCAGCATGATGGGCGTGCTGAACTTCGCCCATGCCAGCGCCTACATGCTGGGCGCCTACTTCGCCTACACGATCAGCCGCACCCTCGGCTTCTGGCCGGCGCTCATCCTGGCACCGGCATTGTGCGGCCTGCTCGGCGCGGCCATCGAGATGTACGGGCTGCGGCGCGTGCATCGCAACGGCCACCTCGCCGAGCTGCTCTTCACGTTCGGCCTGGCACTGATCATCGAGAAGGTGGTGCAGATGACCTGGGGCCTGCTGCCGGTGCCCTACCGGGTGCCGGCCGGCCTCGACTTCCCGCTGTTCACAATCTACGGCACGCACTTCCCGGCCTATCGCGGCTTCATGCTGCTGGTCTCGTTCCTGATGTTCGGCGCGATCTGGCTCGGCCTGACGCGCACCCGCATCGGCCTGGTGATCCAGGCCGCGCTCACCCATCCCGACATGGTGGGCGCGCTCGGCCACAACGTGCCGCGCGTCTTTACCATCGTGTTCGCCGCCGGCACCGCGCTCGCGGGCCTGGCCGGCGTGATCGGCGGCAACTACCAGGTCACCGAGCCCGCCATGGCCTTCAGCATGGGCCCGATCGTGTTCGTGGTCGTGGTGTTCGGCGGGCTGGGCTCGCTGACCGGCTGCTTCATCGCCTCGCTGCTGATGGGCCTGATCCAGACCTTCGCGGTGGTGCTCGACTATTCGCTGGCCGACCTGTTGAAGGAGTTCGGCATCACGGTGACGACCGCGACGCCGTTCCACGAGGTGCTGACCGTGCCGGTGCCGCGCATCGGCGCGCTGCTGCCGTTCCTGCTGCTGGTCTTGATCCTGGTGTTCAAGCCGCGCGGCCTGATGGGGACACGCGACACATGAGCGCCGAGACCACATCCTCGACCATTCCCGCGGCCGTCCGTTCGCCCGGGCTGCTGCGCCGGCACTGGCCGTGGCTGGCGGCGATCGTGGTGGCGCTGCTCATCCCGTGGCTTTTCTTCGACTGGTCGAAGGGCCGCCATTCAGGCTTCGTGCTCACTATGATGAGCGAGATCGGCCTGATGTCGGTCTTCGCGCTCTCCTTCAACATGCTGATGGGCCAGACCGGGCTGCTGTCGTTCGGCCACGCCATCCTGTTCGGCCTGGGCGGCTACTGCACCGCGCACGCGCTCAATGCAGTCAAGGCAGGGCTGTGGCTGCCGGTCGAGCTGGTGCCGCTGATCGGCGGCCTGGGCGGGCTCGTGTTCGGCGCGCTGTTCGGCTACGTCGTCACCAAGCAGCGCTCCACCGCCTTCGCCATGATCACCATGGGCCTGGGCGAGCTGGTCGCCGCCTGCGCCCTGATGTTCATGGGCTTCTTCGGCGGCGAAGGCGGCATCAGCACCGACCGCATGACCGGCATCAGCCTGGTCGGTGTCGACTACAGCTCGTCGTGGCAGGTCTATTGCCTGATCGTGGCGTGGACGGCGATCGCCACATTCCTGATGCGGCTGCAGACCCAGACGCCGCTCGGCCGCATGGCCAACGCCCAGCGCGACAACTTCGAGCGCACCCAGTTCGTCGGCTACGACCCGCGCATGATCCGCTTCTACCAGTTCACGCTGTCGGGCTTCTTTGCCGGCATCGCCGGGGCGCTTTACGTGCTGGTCTACGAGATCGTCACCTTCGACACGGTCGCGGCGGCCAAGTCGGCGACGGCATTGCTGGCGGCCTATATCGGCGGCGCCGGCACCTTCCTGGGGCCGTTCGTCGGCACCATCGTCGTCGTGCTGCTGCAGAGTGGCGTCAGCCTGATCAGCAATGCCTGGCTGCTCTATGTCGGCGTGCTGTTCATCGTCATGGTGATGTTCGCGCCGGGCGGCATCATGGGCCTCGTCGCCCGCCACGAGCCGATCGTGCGCATGGGCCGGCTCGGCGAGCTCGCGGTGCCCTATGCCCGCGTGCTCGTGCCGGGCCTGCTGAGCGTGGTGGGCTTCGTGATCCTGGTCGAGCTGGCTCAGCTCGCCACGATCGGCTCGTCTCAGAACAAATCGCTGGTGATCGGCGGCCAGCCGGTCGATCCGCACAGCCTGGGGCCGTGGGCGATCGGCGCGGCCGTTCTGCTGCTGGGCGCGCTGTGGCTGCGGCGTGAGGCGCGCTTCTTCCGCGCCCGCTGGGATGCGCTGATCGAGGACGCCAAGGCCGCGGGGTTGCCGGTATGAGCGACGCGATCGCGCTCCGCGGCGTCGAGAAGAGCTTCGGCGCCACCAAGATCATCCGCGGCGTCGACCTCGCCATCCCGCGCGGCGAGCGGCACGCCATGATCGGCCCCAACGGCGCCGGCAAGACGACGCTGTTCAACCTGATCAGCGGCCGCTTTCCCGTCAACGCGGGCACGATCGAGGTGAACGGCCGATCGATCGCCGGCCTGGCGCCGCACCAGATCAACCGGCTCGGCCTGTCGCGCAGCTTCCAGGTCACCTCGATCTTCCCGCGGATGACTGTGTTCGAGAACATCCGCTGCGGGCTGCTGTGGGCGCGCGGCTATCGCTACGCGTTCTGGCGGCTATTGGGGGCGGAGAAGGCGCTGAACGAGGAGGCCGACCGCATGCTCGAGCGGCTCGGCCTCAGGGACCGCCGTCACCTGCCGGCGGGCATGCTGTCCTACGCCGAGCAGCGCGCGCTCGAGATCGGTATCACGGTGGCGGGCGGTGCCGACATCATCCTGCTCGACGAGCCGACCTCGGGCATGAGCCACAGCGAGACCGAGCAGGCGGTGCGGCTGATCCGCAGCGTCTCCGAGGGCAAGACCCTGCTGATGGTCGAGCACGACATGAACGTCGTGTTCGGCCTCGCCGACGTCATCACGGTGCTGGTCTATGGCGAGGTCATTGCCAGCGGCCCGCCGGCCGAGATCCGCGCCAACCGGGCGGTGCAAGAGGCCTATCTCGGAGCTGAGGCCGCGTGATGCTCGAAGTGCGCGACCTGCACGCCTTCTACGGCAAGAGCCACATTCTGCAGGGCGTCGACCTGGCGATCGGGCAGGGCGAGATCGTGAGCCTGCTGGGCCGCAACGGCGTCGGCCGCTCGACCACCTGCAAGGCGATCATGGGCCTGGTGCCGCCGGTCGGCGAGGTGCGCTTCAAGGGCCAGCCGATCACGGGGCTACGGCCCGACCAGATCGCCCATGCCGGGCTGGGCTACGTGCCGGAGGATCGCCAGATCTTCCCCGGCCTCACGGTCCGGCAGAACCTCGAGCTCGGGCTGAAGCGCACCGGCAAGTTCGGGCGCTGGAGCTTCGACGACATGTTCGCGCTGTTCCCCAACCTCGACGAGCGCAAGGACAACGCCGCGGGCGTGCTGTCGGGCGGCGAGCAGCAGATGCTCACCATGTGCCGCACCTTGATGGGCGATCCCGATCTGGTGATCATCGACGAGCCGACCGAGGGCCTGGCGCCCAAGCTGGTCGAGCAGGTCGGCCAATTGCTGGACGAGATCGCGCGGCGCGGCGTCTCCGTCCTGCTGGTCGAGCAGAAGCTCACGATCGCGCTCCGCATCTCGCGCCGCCTCTATGTGATGGGCCACGGCCGCATCGTCTTCGAAGGCACGCCCGCCGACCTCGCCGCCGCCGCGACCGTGCGCAAGGAGTGGCTCGAGGTCTGAGCGGCGGAATGGCGGTCCGGCAAGACGAAGAAATCCTCAAAGGAGGGATACGCCGCCTGCGTGGTCGGCGGCGTGAACTAGTGATAGGAAGGGCGGCAACAGCTTCTCGAAACCGTGGACCGCTCATGACCCCGCCGAAATCAGTGCCCGTCGCGAACAACCTCGACGCCTTCTTCATGCCGTTCACGGCGAATCGGCAGTTCAAGGCCAATCCGCGGCTGCTGGCCCGGGCCAAGGGCGTGCACTATTGGACGCCCGAGGGCCGCAAGATCATCGACGGCACCGCGGGCCTGTGGTGCGTCAATGCCGGCCACGGCCGCGAGGAGATCAAGGCGGCGATCGTCCAGCAGCTCGACGAGATGGACTACGCACCCTCGTTCCAGATGGGGCATCCCAAGTCGTTCGAGCTGGCGGCACGCCATGCGGCGATGCTGCCGGGCGACCTCAACCACGCGTTCTACTGCAACTCGGGTTCCGAGGCGGTGGACTCGGCGCTGAAGATCGCGCTCGCCTATCACCGCGCCCGCGGGCAGGGCACGCGCACCCGCTTCATCGGCCGCGAGCGGGGCTATCACGGCGTCGGCTTCGGCGGCATCTCGGTCGGCGGCATGGTCAACAATCGCAAGTGGTTCGGCGCGATGCTGCCGGGCGTCGATCACCTGCCGCACACCCAGCTGCCGCAGAACGCCTTCTCCAAGGGCGAGCCGGAGCACGGCGCGCATCTCGCCGACGCGCTCGAGGGCATCGTCGGCCTGCATGACGCCTCGAACATCGCCGCCGTCATCGTCGAGCCGTGCGCCGGCTCGACCGGCTTCCTGCCGCCGCCCAAGGGCTACCTGAAGCGCCTGCGCGAGATCTGCGACAAGCATGGCATCCTGCTGATCTTCGACGAGGTCATCACCGGCTTCGGCCGCCTCGGCGCCTCGTTCGCGGCCGAGAAGTTCGGCGTCATCCCCGACCTGATGACCGTCGCCAAGGGCATCTCC
>DASXQC010000027.1:0-2779 GCA_036493235.1 Reyranella sp. | reverse complement strand
CCCTCCTACTGGGTGGGGACGGACGCCTTCAGCTCTGCCAGCCAGACATCGGGGCTGCCGTCCGAGGGCGCACGCCAATCGCCGCGCGGCGACAGCGAACCGCCCGACGATATCTTCGGTCCATTGGGCAACGCCGAGCGTTTGAACTGGTTGCCGAAGAAGCGCCGCAGGAACAGCTCCAGCCAGCGATGGATCTCCTCCATCGAATAGGCACGTTGCGACGCTTCAGGCACGTTCGCAGGCCACGCGCCCTTCTGGGCGTCATGCCAGGCGTTCCACGCCATGAACGCGATCTTCGATGGCCGATAGCCGAGCCGCGTCAGGTAGAAGAGATTGAAATCCTGAAGCGCATAGGGCCCGACGAAGCTCTCGGTCGCCTGTACCGCGCCGTTGTCGCCGGGAATCAGCTCGGGCGAGATCTCGGTGTTCAGGATGTCGTGCAGGATGTCGGCGGTGTTGCTGTCGACATCGCCCGAGGCCGCGACGAAGCGGATCAGATGCTGGATCAGCGTCTTCGACACCGAGCCATTCGGATTGTAGTGCGACATGTGATCGCCTACGCCGTAGGTGCACCAGCCGAGGCCGAGCTCGGACAGGTCGCCGGTGCCGACCACCATGCCGCGATGCTGGTTGGCCAGGCGGAACAGGTAGTCCGTGCGCAGGCCCGCCTGCACGTTCTCGAAGGTGATGTCGTAGACCTTCTCGCCCTTGGCGAAGGGATGGCCGATGTCGGCCAACATCTGCTTCGCCGCCGGCTTGATGTCGATCTCGCCCGCGCTGACGCCCAGCGCCTTCATCAGCTTCCAGGCGTTGGCGTGGGTCTTGTCGGTCGTGCCGAAGCCCGGCAGCGTAAACGCCTTCACGTTGGCCCGCGGTAGGCCGAGCTGATCCATCGCCCGGCAGATCACGATCAACGCATGCGTCGAATCGAGGCCGCCCGACACGCCGATGATGGCGTTTTCGGTCCGGCTCGACTGCAGGCGCTGCGCCAGGCCCTGGACCTGGATGTTGTAAGCCTCGTAGCAATTGTCGCGCAGCTTGGCCGGATCGGACGGCACGTAGGGGAAGCGCTCGATCGGCCGCTCCAGCATCACGCTGTCGTTCGGCGCATCGAGCACGAGCTCGACGGTACGGAAGCGCGCCACGCGGGCGTTCTCGATCGCTGCGTTGTCGGCGAAGCCGCCGTTGCGCAGGCGCTCCTGGCGGATGCGGCCGAGATCGACGTCAGCCACGACAAGCGTGGAGTCCTTCTCGAAGCGTTGGGACTCGACGAGCTGATCGCCGCATTCGTAGATCGCCGCGTGGCCGTCCCAGGCGAGATCGGTCGTCGATTCGCCCGGACCCGACGCCGAGTAGGCATAGGCCGCGCTGGTCCGCGCCGACTGGCTGCCGCACAGCAGCCGCCGCATCTCCGCCTTGCCGATGGTGATGTTGCTGGCCGACAGGTTCAGCAGGACCTCGGCGCCGGCGAGCGCCGCATGGCTCGACGGCGGAATCGGCATCCAGATGTCTTCGCAGATCTCGACATGGAAGGTCATCGGCACCGAGCCGGTCGAGCGGAACAGCATGTCGGTGCCGAACGGCGCCGTTTGGCCTGCGAGCACGATCTCGTTGGTGATCGTGTTGGCGCCCGACACGAAGTGTCGCTTCTCGTAGAACTCGCGATAGTTGGGCAGATAGGTCTTCGGCACGACACCGAGGATCCTGCCGCGATGGATGACGATCGCGGTGTTGTAGAGCCGGTCGGTCACGCGTAGCGGTGCGCCGACCACCAGGATAGAGAACAACGTCTTCGACGCCTCGACCACTCGCGCGACCGAACGCTCGACCTGGTCGAGCAGCGCGTCCTGCAGCAGCAGGTCCTCGATCGCGTAGGATGAAAGTCCCAGCTCCGGAAAGACCATGATCGCGGTGCGGGCCTTGTCGCCCTCCTGGGCGAGCCGCAGCGTCTGGCCGAGATTGAAGTCCGCGTCGGCCACCCGGGTGCGCGGAACGCAGCAGGCGACGCGCACGAACTCATGGGCGTAGAGCGAATAAAAGTTCTGGATCAATGGATTGTAGTGCGGCGTGGTGGGCGCGACAGGGTTTGAACCTGTGACCCCTGCCATGTCAAGACAGTGCTCTACCGCTGAGCTACGCGCCCACGCCGCGAAGGCGGTCCTCCTACAATGGACACTATGGCGTTGGCAAGTGATGCGAAGAGGATAGGCCCCCCAAGACCAACACAGCGACGGGATTAAGTGACGCGCCCGGCTACCCGCGCTATGAGAATTTAATGAGTTTGTCTCAGGCCGAACACGACTCCCTGGATTGCCGCCTGCCCGACCGCCAGCTCCTGCCGTTGGTCGTGGCCTCCCCGCACAGCGGGTCGACCTATCCTTCCGACTTCCTCGCGCAGGCCGCCGTTTCGCTGGCCGCACTGCGCCGTGCCGAGGATGCCTTCGTCGACGAGCTGTTTGCCGGTGCCCCCGACCTGGGCATTCCGCTGCTCGCCGCGCGCTTCCCGCGCTCCTACGTCGACGCGAATCGCGAGCCGTACGAGCTCGATCCCGGCATGTTCGAAGGTCCGTTACCCCGCGGCCTGAACCACCGCACGACCCGCGTCGCCGCCGGCCTGGGCATGATCCCGCGCGTCGCGGCCAGCGGCGAGGCCATCTATCGCGGCCGCGTCTCGTCCAAGGAGATCGAGCGCCGGCTCGAGGCCTGCTGGCGCCCTTATCATCTGGCGCTGTCCAGCCTGGTCGAGCAGACCTACGCCCAGTTCGGCGGCGTCTTGCTG
>DASXQC010000026.1:0-3120 GCA_036493235.1 Reyranella sp. | reverse complement strand
CGACCAACGGTCACCAGTCGGCGCTCGCCAAGTGGATCGGCAAGACGCCGCGCGCTCTCGTGCGCAGCTACGCGCGCAAGGATGGCATCGATTTCACCGGCACCGCCGACCACGTCGCCGGCATGATGCAGGAGCTGATGGAAGAGGTTGGCGGTGACGGCTTCCTCATCTTCAACAGCTTCTTTGACCGCCGCTACGTGATCGAGGTGTGCGACGGCTTGGTCCCGGAACTGCAGCGTCGCGATTTGGTGCGCAAGGCCTATGCCCACAAGCACCTGCGCGACAATCTGCTGGAGTTCTGAGTCGTGGCGAAAGACCGTTTCCACCTCGCCTGGTTCCTGTCGCAGGGCTACGGGCCGAAGACCTGGCGCTCAGCCTGGCCGGGCAGCGACAGCGACCTCGGTCGCTGGATGATGCCGGACCTGTTCATCGACCTCGCCAAGGGGCTCGATCGCTGCTGCTTCGACTACATGATCATCGAGGATTCCTCGATGGTGCCCTACACCTACAAGGGCAGTCACGACACCTACCTGAAGTACGCGGCGAGCACACCCAAGCTCGATCCCGCCGTGTTGGTGTCATACCTCGCGCCGGCCACGAAGACGCTCGGCCTGGTGCCGACGCTCTCGACCAGCGAGTACCCGCCCTACCTGATGGCGCGTCTGGTCAACACGCTCGACCACGTGACCGAGGGCCGGATCGGCTGGAACTGCGTCACCAGCAGCAACGACGGCGCGGCCGAGAACTACGGCAACGAGGCGCAGCGCCCGCACGACGAGCGCTACGACGTCGCCGATGAATTCACCGACGTAGTGACACGGCTATGGGAGGCATGGGAGCCCGACGCCGTCGTGCTCGACCGCGACAGGCACTTGTTTGCCGACGGCGCCAAGGTCCACGCGATCCACCACGACGGCAAATACTTCAAGGTGCGCGGCCCGCTGAATGCGCCGCGCTCACCGCAGGGGCGTGTGCCGATCTGCCAGGCCGGCGGCTCGCCGCGTGGCCAGGCCTTCGCGGCGCGCTGGGCCGACACCATCATCACCAACGCCACCACCATCGAGTCGATGAAGGCGTTCCGCGCCGAGGTGCGGCGGCTCGCAGCCGGGTTCGGCCGCGATCCCGACAGCATCAAGGTGCTGTATCTCGTCTATCCGCTGGTCGACATTACCGACGAGGCCGCACGCGAGCGTCGGCGCCTGCTGGCGGAGCAGGATGGCCAGCATCTCGACCTCAACCTGTCGGGCCTGTCGCGGCTCACCAACATCGATTTCGCGAAGTTCGACCTCGACGAACCGCTGCCCGCGGGCCTCACGACCAACGGCCACCAGTCCTCGCTCGCGAGCTGGATCGGCAAGACGCCGCGTGAGCTCGCGATCGGCAGCCGCCGCCAGGGCTTCGAGATGGTCGGCTCGGCCGACACGGTCGCCAGCCGTATGCAGGAGATCATCCAGGAGACAGGCGGCGACGGCTTCCTGATCTTCAACACCTACTTCGATCGCCGCTACATCATGGAGATCTGCGACGGCCTGGTGCCCGAACTGCAGCGCCGCGATTTGGTGCGCAAGGCCTACGCCCACAAGCACCTGCGCGACAACCTGCTCGAATTCTAGATCGGCACGATCGAGCGGAACTTGGGCGGATGGTCGGGCGGCCGGCGCGGTAGGCACTGCGCCAGGATCTCGATCAGCCGCGAGCGGGTGTCGCGCGGGTCGATGATGTCGTCGATTCCGAAGCCCTCGGCGGCCCGCAACGCGCCGATGCGGCCGCGCGTCTCGTCGATCATCTCCTGCCGGCGCTTCATCGGGTCGGGCGCGCGCTCGTACTCCTTGCGGAAGGCGACATCGATCGCGCCTTCGATCGACATGGCGCAGATCTCCGCCGTCGGCCAGGCGAGGCAGGCGTCGGCGGCGAAGCTGCGGCCGCCGTTCATGGCGAAGTATCCAAGGCCGTAGCCCTTGCGCAGCACCACCGAGATGCGCGGCACGCTGGCATGACCCCATTCGAAGATCAGCTTGGCGCTGCGCCGCCCGAGGTTGGTGCGCTCGGCGCCCGAGCCGATCAGGAAGCCGGGCACGTCGATGAACGACACCAGCGGCAGGCCGTAGGCATCGCACAGCGCCAGGAAATGAGCGCCCTTGTCGCACGCGTTCGAATCGAGCATGCCGCCCAGCCGCTGCGGCTGGTTGGCGATGAAGCCGACCGGCCGGCCGCCCAATCGCGCAAAGCCGGTGACCATGTTGCTCGCATAGGTCGGCTTCAGCTCGAACAGGCTGCCCTCATCGGCGACCTTCGCCAGCACCTTGCGCACGTCGTAGGTCTTACGCGAGGAGGTCGGCACCAGCTCGAGGATCGAATCGTCGATGCGCGTTGCGGCAGCGCCATCGCGGCGCAATGGCAGCGGTGCGCGCGCATTGCTCGGCAGATAGGACAGGAAGTGCTTGGCCGCGGCGAAGGCGGCGTCCTCGCTCTCGACGCCGAGATCGGCCAAGCCGACCTTGTCGACCTGCAGTTCGGCGCCGCCCAGGCTCATATTGTCGGTCTGCTCGCCGGTCGCGGCCTTCACCAGTGCGGGGCCCGCGAGGCCCATGGTCGACAGGCCGCGCACCATGACCACGAAATCGGCGAGGCCTGCATAGTTGGTCGGCCCGGCGAAGCCCGCGCCCAGCATCAGCGCCACCATCGGGATCCAGCCTGAGGCGCGTGCGAAGTTGTGGAACATGCCGTTGGCATGGGCGAAATGGCGCGCATCCTGGCCGTCCTGGATGCGATGGCCGCCGCCGTCGAGGATCATCACCAGCGGAAGGCCGCGCGTGATGGCGATCTGCAGCGCGCGCTGCGTCTTGGCGCTGCCGAGCTTGCCGATGCTGCCGCCATGCACCGAGAAGTCCTGCGAGAAGACCATGACCGGCCGGCCGTCGATCTCGGCCGTGCCGACCACGACGCCGTCGGCCGGCGTCCGGGCGCGCGCCTCAGCGGCCGCCGCGGGGCTGTCGTCATCCTGCTCGGGCGTGACCAGCGCACCCATCTCGCGGAACGAGCCGTCGTCGACCAGCCGCGCCAGCCGCTCGCGGGCACTGAGCCGGCCGCGCGTATGCACGCGCTCGACGGCGGCGGGCC
>DASXQC010000025.1:0-4966 GCA_036493235.1 Reyranella sp. | reverse complement strand
GCAACTCAGCACGCGGCGCATCGGCTCGGTGCTGGTGATGGGCGCCCATGACGACGTTGTCGGCATCGTTTCCGAACGCGATCTGGTGCGGGCGATGTCGCTGCATGGCGCGGCCGCACTCGATCTCGAAGCGCGTCACGTCATGACCCGCGAGGTCGTCACCTGCGATCCTGACGATTCGATCGACCTGATCATGGAGACCATGACTCGGGGCCGCTTCCGGCACGTGCCGGTGGTGCGCCATGGCGAGCTACTGGGCGTGATCTCGATCGGCGACGTGGTCAAGGCGCGGCTCGAGGAGGCCCACCACGAAACCGAGGCGCTGAAGGCTTATATCGTCGCCGGCTGATCGCCGGGTATCGTCGCCGGCTGATCGCCGGGTGTCGCCGCCGGTTGATCACCGGCCGCGGACTCCTTACCATTCGGGCTGAATGCGAATCGGCCCCAGTTTGCTCGCCTCGTTGCTCGCCCTGACGCTGGGCGCCTGCGCGGTAAATCCCTCCTATGAAGACCCCAAACGTGTTTCCGGGGTCGAGAAGCTGCGCGAGGCGCGTGACCTCTGCCTGATCCAGAACGTGTCGCGGTTCGACGTCACAAGCTCCAACCCGGCCAAGGTCGGCGACCAGATCGCGCTGGCCTGCGCCGACAGACCACCAGGCTCGTCGAAATGGCCATTCCCTATGCGGGCCGGCGAGCGCGCGCGGCCTTCGAGCAGGAAGCGGCCTTCCGGGCTACCGGCTACGTGATCACGGCCCGTCGCATGGAGGGCGACGCGATCGACCGTCAGCGTCAGCCGCCCGCCGAGCCGCAGCAGCCGACGCCGCTGCTGTATCCCTTGGGGACAGGCGTTTTGTGACGGAGATGGAATGGCGCTTCCCCTGCAAGGCAAACTTGCCCTAGTCACCGGCGCGGGCAAGAACATCGGGCGCGCCATTGCGCTCGCCCTGGCGCGGGACGGCGCGGCCGTGCTGGTCAATGGCCGCGCCGACCAGGCGGCGGTCGATGCGGTGGTGGCCGAGATCTCTGCCGAAGGCGGCAAGGCCTGGGCCGCGATGGGCGACGTGTCCGATCCTGCGGTGTCATCGCGGCTTGGCGAGCAGGCCTCGAAGCTGGGCGGCGTCGATATCCTGGTGAGCAACGCTGGCCTCAGGCGCCAGACTTCGTTCCTCGACATGTCCTTCGCCGAATGGCGCGAGATCATGTCGGTGGCGCTCGACGGCGCCTTCCTGCTCGGCAAGGCTTTCATTCCGCAGATGGTCGCCAAGGGTCAGGGCGGCGCCTTCGTCGCCATGTCCGGCGTGTCGACCCACGTCGGCACGCCCAATCGCTGCCACGTCTCGGCGTCGAAGTCGGGTCTCGAGGGGCTGATGCGCGCGCTGGCGGTAGAGCTCGCGCCCCATCGCATCACCTGCAACGCGCTGTCGCCCGGGGCGATCGACACGGCGCGCGCCGATACGGCCGGTCCGCGGCCGCCGAACCGGGTCAATCGTCCGATCCCGCTCAAGCGCTTCGGCACGGTCGACGAGATCGCCGCCATGGTGCGCCTGCTGGTCGGGCCCGAAGGCACCTTCATCACCGGCCAGACCATCCACGTGAACGGGGGCGAGTTCCTGACGTGAGGAACCTGATCACCGACGTGCCGGGCGTGAAGGTCGGCAACGCGCACGATGCGCGCGCTGCCACCGGCGTCACGGTCGCGGTGTTCGACAAGAGCTGCGTCGCCAGCATCTCGCGTCTCGGCGGCGCGCCGGGCGATCGCGCGACGGCATTGCTCGAGCCGGAAATGACGCGCGGCGTGATCGACGCGGTGGTGCTGTCGGGCGGCTCTCTCTACGGTCTCGATGCGGCGGGCGGGGTATCGGCCGTGCTGTGCAGCCAAGGCAAGGGCGCCGTCTTCGGCAATATCGTGCTGCCGGTCGCGGTGCAGGCGATCATCTTCGACCTGATGAACGGCGGCGAGAAGGACTGGATGAAGGAGCCGCTCACGCACCGCCCGCCCTACTGGGATCTCGGCCGCGACGCGGCACTCGCGGCCGGCGAGGAGTTCGCGCTGGGCACGGCCGGTGCGGGCTACGGCGGCACCACGGCCAACCTCAAGGGCGGGCTGGGCTCGGCGAGCATGCGCACGCAGAGCGGCTTCGTCGTCGGTGCCCTGGCGGCCGTGAACGCCGTCGGCATGGCGACAATCGGCGACAGCAAGAATTTCTGGGCGGCGCCCTACGAGCAGGGCCGTGAGTTCGGTGGTTACGGCCAGCCCGAGAAAGTGCCGGCCAAGGCGCTCGAACTGCGCTTCAAGGGCCAGCCGGTGCAGGCGACCGCCACGACCATCGCCCTGGTGGCGACTGATGCCGTGCTCACCAAGGCCGAGTGCAAGCGGCTCGCCATCATGGCCAACGACGGGTTATCGCGCGCCCTGCGGCCGGTCCATGCGCCGAACGACGGCGACATGGTGTTCGCGGTCTCGACCGGCCATGCCGGCCCGGGCGGCGATCCGGCGCTGCTGACTGAAATAGGCGCGGCAGCGGCCGATTGTCTCGCGCGGTCGGTCGCGCGCGGGGTGTACGAAGCGACGGCATTGCCCTACGCGACGTCGCTGCCCGACTATCGCGGGCGGTTCGGCGGCTGAGGAGAAGCCAGGAATGATGAGCTATCTGGTCGTGTTCGTCGGCGGCGGTTTGGGCAGCATGTTTCGCCACTTCATGAACATCTGGGTGGCTCGTTTCGCCGGCACGCACTTTCCGATGCACACTTTCGTCATCAACATCACCGGCTCGACGGTGATGGGCCTGGTCGCCGGGTGGTTCGCGCTCAAGGGCGGTGCCACCGGCCATCTGCGGCTGTTCCTCGCGACCGGCATCCTCGGCGGCTACACCACCTTCTCGGCCTTCTCACTCGACGCGATCCTGTTGTGGGAGCGGCACGAATACCTGCTCGCGGCCTACTATGTCGGCGGCTCGGTCGTGCTGTCGCTGCTCGGCTTGGTGGCCGGCCTCTGGATCATGAGGACCGCGCTGGCGTGACCCGCCAGTCGTTCGACGTCGTCATCATCGGCGCCGGTGCGGCGGGCCTGATGTGCGCCCTGCGCGCCGGCCAGCGCGGGCGCCGGGTGCTGTTGCTCGATCACGCCGAGAAGGTCGGCAAGAAGATCCTGGTTTCCGGTGGCGGCCGCTGCAACTTCACCAACCTCGAGGCGCGGCCCGAAGCGTTCCTCTCCAACAACCCGCACTTCTGCAAGTCGGCGCTGGCGCGCTATACGCAGCACGACTTCATCGCGCTCGTCGATAAGCACCGCATCGCCTGGCACGAGAAGACGCTTGGCCAGCTCTTCTGCGACGGCTCGGCACGGCAGATCGTGGCGATGCTGTTGACCGAATGCGACGCGGCCGGCGTCGACGTGCGGGTCGCGCATCGGCCCACCGCAATCGATAAGACGGATCGATTTGTCGTGCGCACCGACAAGGGCGAGTTCGAGGGAGCCGCGCTGGTGCTGGCGAGTGGCGGCCTGTCGATCCCGAAGATGGGCGCGACCGGCTTCGCGCACGACATCGCACGCCGCTTCGGACTCAAGATCGCCGAGACGCGGCCGGCGCTGGTGCCGTTCATGGCAAAGGTGCCGGAACTCGCAGGCGTGTCGCTTCCGGTCGAGGTGCGTTGCGGCAAGGCCCTCTTCCGCGAGGCCATGCTGTTCACCCATCGTGGCCTGTCGGGCCCGGCGATCCTGCAGATCTCGTCCTACTGGAAGCCAGGGCAGGAGATCGTGGTCGACCTGCTGCCCGACCTCGATGCGGTAAAAGTCCTGAAGGAGCGGAAGCACGCTCGACCGAAGGCCGAGGTCCGGACGCTTCTCGCCGAGGTGATGCCGCAGCGGCTTGCCGTCGCTTTGGAGACCGCAAAGCCCGAGATGCTCAACGACTGGCGGCTCACGCCGATCGGCACCGAAGGCTATGCCAAGGCCGAGGTCACCGCGGGCGGCGTCGACACCAACGAACTCTCCTCGCGCACGATGGAGGCGCGCAAGGTGCCGGGCCTGTTCGTGATCGGCGAGGCAGTCGACGTGACCGGCTGGCTCGGCGGCTACAATTTCCAGTGGGCCTGGTCGAGCGGCTGGGCCGCCGGCGAGGTGGTCTGAGCTTTACTGAGGCTTTCCCCCTCCGACCCTTCGGGCCACCTCCCTCGTCTGACGGGGGAGGCAGGGAGGGGGAAGGCCACTTAATGGCCCAGGTAACTCTTGCGCAGGCCGGGATGCTCGGCGAGCTCGTGGGCGCTGCCGGAGAGGGCGACGACGCCGCCCTCCAGCACATAGGCGCGATGCGCGATCGCCAGCGACTGCACGACGTTCTGCTCGACCAGCAGGATTGCGAGGCCCTCGCCGTTCAGCCGGCTGATCAGCGCGAACATCTCCTCGACCAGCAGGGGCGACAGGCCGAGCGACGGCTCGTCGAGGACCAAGAGCTTGGGCTCGCTCATCATGCCGCGGCCGATCGCCAGCATCTGCTGCTCGCCGCCCGACAGAGTGCCGGCATGTTGCGTCCAGCGTTCCTTCAGGCGGGGGAAGACAGCGACGACATGGTCGAGGTTCTTCTGCCGACTCGCCCGGCCGCGACGATAGCTGCCGAGCTCGAGGTTCTCGCGCACCGACAGGTTGGGGAAGATGCGGCGGCCTTCCGGCACTTGCACGAGGCCCGCCTCGACGATGCGGGTTGAGCGGGCGCCGGTGATGTCGTTGCCGTCGAACCGCACCCGGCCGCCGAACGGACGATAGAGGCCGCTGAGGTTGTTGTTGAGCGTCGACTTGCCGGCACCGTTGCTGCCCAGCAGGGCGACGATCTCGCCCGCGCCGACGGTGAGGTCGACGCCACGCAGAATCTCGATCGCGCCGTAGCCCGCGCGCAGGGCCTTCACCTCAAGCACGCAGCACCTTGGCGGCGCCATGGCCGAGATAGGCTTCGACGACCTCGGGATTCTC
>DASXQC010000024.1:0-10771 GCA_036493235.1 Reyranella sp. | reverse complement strand
TCGCCTGCCCGTGCGAGGCGTCGAGAACCTCCTCGGCCGTCATCCCCCAGACGGTGTATTCCCAATCGGCACGCGCCGTGCCCGCGCCGAGGCCCAGCACGCCCAGCGCCGCAAGACAGCCGATCAACCGCATTCCCTATTTTAGAGCGCGGCGCGCACCTTGTCCGTCGCCGTCTCGTCGACAACGCCCTGGGCGGAGACCACGACGCCATAATCCTCGAGCGCCGTCTCGATCGAGATCACGCCGTCCAGCACGTCGTTGGCCACCTTCTGCGGATCGCGCTCGAGCGGGTTGCCGTAGCCGCCACCGGCCGGGCCGTAGCAGATGAAGCGGCCGTCCTTGCCGATGTTCATGTGCGGGACCTTGGAGGGGAGCGCCTTCTCGGTGCCGTTCTGCACCAGGTCGAGCTTGGCCGGCATGCCCTCCTTGCCGCCGAGGAAGCCCCACGGACGGTAGCGATGGCCTTCGCCCTCGACCGAGGCGCCGCCGTCGGAGAGGAAGGTGAATTCACGCACCGAGCCCAGGCCACCGCGCCACTTGCCGGCGCCGGCCACGTCCTCGCGCAGCTCGTAGCGCAGCACGCGCAAGGGCAGGTGGGTCTCGATATCCTCGATCGGGTTGTTGCGGGTGTTGGCGTAGAGCGTGTCGACCGCGTCCATGCCGTCCTTGCCCAGGCGGCCGCCATAGGAGCCCTCGAAGATCTCCATGTGCACCCAGTGCGTCTCGTCCTTGAGGCCCGAGAAGGCGATGACCTTGAGGTTGCCAATGCCGGCCGAGACGTTGTGCGGCATGGCCTGCGACAGCGCCTTCATCACCGTGTCGGCAAGCTGGTTGCCTGGACAGAAGCGGGCGATGGTCGGCGCCGGGAAGGTCGGGTTGGCGAGGCACCCCTTGGGCGCGACGATGGTGATCGGCCGAATCAGGCCGGCATTGACCGGGATGTGGCCGTGCACCTCGGTGTCGAGCAGCACCGAGCGGATGGTCAGCCAGATGGCGATATCGGCGGTGCCTTCGAGCGGCATGTTGATCGGCCGGTCGGGCACCTGCGGCGCGGTGCCGGTGAGGTCGACCGTGAGGCTGTCGGCTTTCTTGGTGATGGTGACGACGATCGGCAGCTCCTTCTTGTTGGCGTCGGGGCTGTCGAGATAGCCGTCGATCGCCGTCTCGGCGCGATAGACGCCGTCGGGCAGCTTGGCGATCGCCTGGCGCATCAGCCGCTCGGCGTGATCCATCAGCGCCTCGCAGGCGAGATCGAACGTTTCGGTGCCGTAGCGCTCGACCAGCTCGACCATGCGCTCAGCGCCGATGCGGGCGGCGGCGACCTGGGCGTCCATGTCGCCGACCACGAGGTCGGAGGCGCGGATGTTGTCGCGCACGATCTGCCACACCGCATCGTTGCGCACGCCGCGGTCGTAGACCTTGATCGCCTTGAACTGCAGCCCTTCGGCATAGGCGTCGATCGCCTCGACGATGCCGCACGAGCCCGGCGACAGCGCGCCGATGTCGAGGTGATGCGCGGTCGTGGCCGCAAAGCCGATGAGCCGGTTGCGCACGAACACCGGCACGATGAAGGCGACGTCCGGCCCGTGGCTGGCGCCGGAGTACGCATCGTTGTGCATGATCACGTCGCCCGGCCGGAACGTATCGCCGCGCTCCTTCAGGATGCGCAGCACGCCGCGCACGTAGCCCGGGATCGGGCCGGACTGCAGGGGTGTCGACTGGGCCGATTCGGCAAGCCCGCGCGCCTCGGCATCGACCAGAGCCGCCCCGAAATCCTCCGACTCGCGGATGATCGAGGAGTAGCTCATGCGCATCAGCTTGTAGCCCATCTCGATCGCGATGTTCTCCAGCGCGCCCTGGATCACCGACGTGGTGATCGGATCGATGCGGTCGGGCTTCGAAGCCGGTTGGGTGCTCATGGCCGTTCTCCCTGAGGCCCACCCTTCGAGACGGCGCTGCGCGCCTCCTCACGGTGAGGTGTCCTTGGTCGATCCACTCCCACCTCATCCTGAGGAGCGGCCCGCAGGGCTGCGTCGCGAAGGATGGCGACGCGAAGAAACGCGGGGCTCATGGGCGGGCTTCCTTGGCGATGATGAGGTTGCCGGCGGCGTCGGCTTCGACGGTGTGCTGCGGCGGCACGACGGTGGTGGTGTCCATCTGTAGCACGATGGCGGGGCCGGCGATCTTCTGGCCGACCGGCAGCAGGTCGCGGCGGTAGAAGTCGGTCGGGTAGTCTGCGAGCTGGCCGTCGATGCGGAAGGTGCAGTGTCCGGTGCGTACCTTGGCCTCGTCGAGCGACTTGCCGGCGGGGACCGTCGGCTTGGCGATCGTCGCGGCATTGGCTGCGCCGACCAGGCGCAGGTTCACGATCTCGATCGCGCTGTCGGCGAAGTGATGGCCGTACTCGCGCTTGTGCACCTCATGGAAGGCGGCGAACGCCTTGGCGAGGGCCGTCTCGTCGATCGTGCCATCGGGAAAGGGCACCCGCAGCTCGTAGCCCTGGCCGACATAGCGCAAGTCGCCGCGACGCACGAAGGTGACCTTAGAGAGGTCGATGCCGTCGGCGGTAAAGCGGTCGGCCAGTTCCTTCGCCATCGCCGCGAAGTCGGCATTGATGCGCGCGACGTCGGCGGCGCCCGACACCTGGAACGAGGTGCGGATTGCGTCGTAGCGCAGGTCGCTGATCAGCAGGCCGACTGCCGAGGTGATGCCGGGATGTGGCGGCACGATCACCTCGGGCACGCCCAGCATCTCGGCGACCTCCGCGCCATGCAGCGGTCCGGCGCCGCCAAAGGCGACCAAAGCGTAGTTGCGCGGGTCGATGCCTTTCTGGACGGTGCGGCTGCGGATGGCGTTGGCCATGTTGGCGTTGATCACCGTGACGACGCCTTCAGCCGCCTCGCGCTCGCTCAGCTTGAGCTCGCGGGCCAGCTCGCCGATCACGCGGCGAGCGGCGACTTCGTCGAGCGACATTCCGCCGCCCAGGAAGCTCTTCGAATCGAGCCGGCCCAGCACGACGTTTGCATCGGTCACCGTTGCCTTCATACCGCCGCGGCCGTAGGCAGCCGGGCCGGGCACCGCACCGGCCGAGCGCGGGCCGACCTTGAAGGCGCCGGCCTGGTCGACATGGGCGATCGAGCCGCCACCGGCGCCGATTGTGTGCACGTCGATCATCGGCACCATCACCGGGAAGCCTGCGATCCAGGTATCGCGCGCCGTCGCCTCGCCGAAATGGCCTTGCGTGACAATGCCGATATCGGCCGACGTACCACCGACATCGAAGGTGATCAGGTTGCGCTTGCCCGACAGGCCGCCCGCCCAGTCTCCGCCGATCACGCCGGCTGCTGGGCCGGAGAGCAGGGTGAGGACCGGCCGCTCGGCCACCATCGCCGGCGTGGCGACACCGCCGTTGGAGGCCATGATGCGCAGGTCGGCCTTGAAGCCGCTCGCCTCGATGTCGGTTTCGAGCTTGCTGACGTAGTTGCGCACCTTGGGCCCGACGAAGGCATTCATCGCCGTCGTCGTGAAGCGCTCGAACTCACGGAACTGCGGCGACACCGACGCCGAGGTCGTGGCGAAGCACTCCGGATATTCCTCGCGCACGATCTGCAATGCCCGCGCCTCGTGCGTGGGATCGAGATAGGAGAACAGGAAGCAGATGGCGATCGCCTGGACGCCTTGGTCCTTGAGCTCGCGCACGGCCTGGCGGACACCGGCTTCGTCGAGCGGCTCCAGCACCTCGCCCCGGGGCGGCACCAGTCGTTCCTTCACCGTCTTGCGATGCCGCCGTTTCACCAGAGGACGGTCCTGCCAGGGGATGTCCTGCATGATCGAGTAGTGCTGCGGCCGCTGGTGCCGTCCGATATGAAGGATGTCGCGATAGCCGCCGGTGGTGATCATCCCTGTCACCGCGCCGTCATGCTCGAGGATGGCGTTGGTGGCGATGGTGGTGCCGTGGAACACCACGTCGACCGTCTCGCGCGGGATGGCGTACTTGTCGCACAGAGCGGCCAGGCCGGCGACCACGCCGCGCGAGGGATCGTCGGGGGTGGTGGAGACCTTGTGGACGCCCGTCCGGCCCGCTTCGGTGTCGGCATAGACCAGGTCGGTGAAAGTCCCGCCTACATCGACGCCGATCAGCCGCATCGCTTCCCTCCCGATCCTCTGCTACGCCCTCTGGCAAGCTGGGAACAGCAAGACACAGGCCAAGTCGGTCGTCTATATGAGACGCACCGCGGGGGCGGATATGAGCAAGGATCCGAACCGGTTCTGGTGGCTGAAGCTCGTGCTGATCGCAGTCTGCTGCGTCGGCGTCTGGTACTTCGAGCACACCCTTTTCCCGCACAATAGCGGCTGGCTGGGCCTCGTCATGGGCCTGGTGCTGGGGGCCTTCCTGGCCACTGTCTACGAAGACTATATCGACCAGAACACGGACTGAACGGCACACAGGCCATTTTACAGTGCTGGCATGGGCCTTGCTTGTCCGGGCCCATGGCGAAGAAGCCCGACATCGAACTGGTCGCCCTCACCAAGCGCTACGGCAGCACCGTTGCGGTCGACGCCATCAACCTGAAGATCCCCGCCGGCTCCTACTGCTGCCTGCTCGGGCCCTCGGGCTGCGGCAAGACCACGACCTTGCGCATGATCGCCGGCCACGAGGAGGCGAGCGAGGGCGACGTCATCCTGGGGTCTGAGAACATCACCCATCTGCCGCCGGCGGCGCGTGGCACGGCGATGATGTTCCAGAGCTACGCGCTGTTTCCCCATCTCGACTGCACCGACAACGTCGCCTTTAGCCTCAAGATGCGCGGCGTCGCCCGGGACGCCCGCCGCGCCCAGGCGATGGAGCTGCTGAAGCGGGTGCAGATGGAGGCCTTCGCCCAGCGCCTGCCGGCCCAACTCTCCGGCGGCCAGCAGCAGCGCGTGGCACTTGCCCGCGCTTTGATCACCGACCCGCAGGTCCTGCTGCTCGACGAGCCGCTGTCGGCGCTCGACCCGTTCTTGCGCATCAAGATGCGCGAGGAGTTGAAGGCGCTGCAGACCCGGCTCGGCATCTCCTTCATCCACGTCACGCACAGCCAGGACGAGGCGATGGCGCTGGCCGACCTCGTCGTGGTGATGAATCAGGGCAGGATCGAGCAGGCCGCACCTCCGCGCGAGGTCTTCAACCGGCCGGCCTCGGCCTTCGTCGCCCGGTTCGTCGGCGGCCACAACGTGCTGCCGGCCGCCGTCGCGCGCGCGAAAGGCGAGGGCGCCTACGTCGCCATCCGCGCCGACCGGCTGGTCCTGCAGCCCGGCTCCGCGCCGGTCGATGCGACCTCGCTGTCGGGCGTCACGCGCTCGGTCGAATACCTCGGCTCGACGGTGCAGGTCGGCATCGACGTGACCGGGCTGGAGACCTTGTCGGCGGTCGTGCCGGAGGCGCGCTTCGACGCCAATCCGGTGGCGCCCGGCCAACCGGTGGTTCTGTCGTGGACGCCCAAGGACGTGCCCGTCCTGGAGCGGTGAAAGTCAGCAAACAAGGAGAGGTGGAGATGGCTCGCAAGATCAATGGCATGGGACGCCGCAAGGTCCTGAAGGGTGCGGGTGCGTTGGCTGGTGCGGCCGTCGGCAGCGTCGTCGGCGCGCCGACGATCTGGGCGCAGAACAACAAGAACATCGTGCTGCGCCAATGCGGCACCGGCGTCTCGGCCTTCAACGAGATCGCCGAGAAGGCCAAGGCCGACCTCGGCTTCACCATCCAGATGACGGCGCTCGATTCGGATGCGGTCGTGCAGCGCGTGGTGACGCAGCCCAACTCCTTCGACATCGGCGACATCGAGTACTGGATGGTAAAGAAGGTCTTCCCGGCCAAGACGCTGCAGGCGATGGACGTGAAGAAGATCAAGCTGTTCGACAAGATCGTGCCGATCTTCACCACCGGGAAGCTGAAGCCCGAGAGCGTGATCGCCCAAGGCACCGCGCCGCACAGCGTCGGCTTCGTCGACGGCAAGGACTCGGTCAAGTTCGCCAAGGGCCAGACGCAATGGTTCACGGCGATCCCGACGATCTACAACGCCGACACGCTCGGCATCCGGCCCGACCTGGTTGGCCGCGAGATCACCCAGTGGAAGGACATCCTGGATCCGAAGTTCAAGGGCAAGACCTCGATCCTGAACGTGCCCTCGATCGGCATCATGGACGCGGCGATGATCTGCGAATCGGCCGGCATCATGAAGTACGCCGACAAGGGCAACATGACCAAGCCCGAGATCGACAAGACCATCGAGTTCCTGATCAAGACCAAGAAGGACGGCCAGTTTCGCGCCTTCTGGAAGACCTTCGACGAATCGGTCAACCTGATGGCCTCGGGCGAGGTGGTGATCCAGTCGATGTGGTCGCCGGCGGTCGCGGCGGTGCGCTCCAAGGGCATCCCGTGCGTCTACCAGCCGCTCAAGGAAGGCTATCGCGCGTGGGGCGGCGGCCTGTCGCTCGCCAAGCACCTGTCGGGTGCGCAACTCGACGCGGCCTACGACTACGTCAACTGGTACATGTCGGGTTGGGTTGGCGGCTTCCTCAATCGCCAGGGCTACTACTCGGCGGTGCTCGATACGGCCAAGGCCAACATGAGCGCCGACGAATGGGGCTTCTGGATGGAAGGCAAGCCCGCCCAGAAGGACATCATGAGCCCGCAGGGCAAGCTGATGGAAAAGGCCGGCACGGTGCGCGACGGCGGTTCGTTCGAGGCGCGCATGGGTGCGGTCTCGTGCTGGAACGCGGTGATGGATGAGGACCGCTACATGGTCCAGAAATGGAATCAGTTCATTGCCGCGTGATCTCTCCACAATGGGAAGAGGCGAGGGCGCCGTCGCGGCGCCCTCGCTTTATCGGATGAAACGAGCCACCGCCTGGGTCCCCTACCTGCAGGTCACGCCGCTGTCGCTGGTGTTCCTGCTGTTCCTGGTCGTGCCGATCGCCACGATCGTGGTGGTGAGTTTCTTCGACTACAACACGACCGAGATCATCCCGGCGTTCCTGCTGCAGAACTACGAGGAGCTGCTGTTCTCGCCGGTCACCTGGCAGACCTACCTGCAGACGCTCGAGTTCACCGTCATCACCTGGGCACTCACCCTCGTGATCGGCTTCACCATCGCCTACTACCTCGCCTTCTATGTCCGCTCGGCGACCTGGCAGACCGTGCTGTTCCTGGTCTGCACCATCCCGTTCTGGACCTCCAACATCATCCGCATGATTTCGTGGATTCCATTCCTCGGCCGCCACGGGCTGATGAACACCGCGCTGCTGAAGATGGGTGTGATCCACCAGCCGCTGGAATTCCTGCTGTTCTCCGATTTCTCCGTCGTGCTGGCCTATGTGCACCTCTACACGCTGTTCATGGTCGTGCCGATCTTCAACTCGATGATGCGCATCGAGCGCAGCCTGCTCGAGGCGGCACGCGACGGCGGTGCTTCGGGCTGGCAGACGCTGTGGAACGTCATCCTGCCGCTTGCCAAGCCCGGCATCGCCATCGGCTCGATCTTCGTCGTTACCATCGTCATGGGCGACTTCGTCACCGTGCGGCTGATGAGCGGCGGGCAGACCGCCTCGGTCGGCCTGATGATGATGAACGCCATGTCGCTGCTGCAGTATCCCGCCGCGGCTGCCAATGCCGTCGTGCTGTTGCTGCTGGTGCTGATGACCGTCGGCGTGATGATGCGGCTGGTCGACATCCGCAAGGAACTCTAACGATGGAGCGCCGCGGTCCCGCCTTCTGGCTGCTGACGGGCTTCTTCGTCCTGTTCGTGCTGTTCCTCTATGGTCCCACGATCACCATCACCATCCTGTCCTTCCAGGGGCCGTCGGGCAGCCTGACGTTCCCGATGCGCGGGCTGTCGCTCTACTGGTTCGGCAACCTGTTCGAGAAGCAGATGGTCGGCGACTTCGCCGGCTCCTTCCAGCGCTCGATCGTGCTCGGCCTGGTGACGATGGTCGTCACCGTGCTGGTGTCGTTCTCGGCCGGCCTTGCTTTCCGCAAGCGCTTCCACGGCTCCTCGGTGGTGTTCTATCTCGCGATCGCCAGCCTGATCGTGCCGTCGATCCTGATCAGCCTTGGCATCGGCCTGCTGTTTCGGGTGATCGGCGTCGACACCGCTTGGTACAGCTCGGCGTTCGGCGCGCACCTCACCTGGACCCTGCCGTTCGGCCTGCTGATCATGTTCGCCGTGTTCAACCGCTTCGACCGACGCTACGAGGAGGCCGCGCGCGATCTCGGCGCCACGGCCTGGCAGACCGTGCGGCATGTGATCGTGCCGATCGTGCTGCCGAGCCTGATCGGCGTCGGCCTGTTCGGCTTCACCCTGAGCTACGACGAATTCGCCCGCAGTCTCTATACGGCCGGCACCTTCAACACCCTGCCGCTCGAGATCTATGGCATGACCACCAACGTCACCACGCCGGTCCTCTATGCGCTCGGCACCTTCACGACAGGCCTGAGCTTCCTGGTCATCGCGCTCGCGCTGGTCTCCACGATCATCGTCCGCCGCCGCCGCGCGCGGCACGGCAGCGACGCTGGCAAGGCCGCCTGATGGCCCGCCGCACCAAGGTTTTGCGCCTTCCGACCGCCGGTCCGCAGGATACCGCGCCGCTTGCCGCAGCGATCGACCGGGGCGAGGTCGACCCGGGCACCATCGTCGCGATCGTCGGCAAGACCGAGGGCAATGGCTGCGTCAACGATTTCACCCGCGGCTACGCCACGCTGGCGCTGAAGCTGCTGCTGGCCGAGCGCTGCCACGTCCCGTTGTCCGAAGTCGAGAAGCGCGTCGCCATCGTCATGTCCGGTGGCACCGAAGGCGGGCTGTCGCCGCATCTGCTGGTCTTCTGCCGCGAGGAAGTGCCAGCGGTGGCGGCCGCACCGCGCCTTGCCATCGGCGTAGGCCTGACGCGCGAGTTCAAGCCCCAGGAGATTGGCCGCGCGGCGCAGATCGAGGCGACCGCCGCTTCCGTGCGCGCTGCGATGACGGATGCCGGCATCGCCTCGGCGGCCGACGTGCACTTCGTCCAGATCAAGTGCCCGCTGCTGACCAAGGAACGCATCGAGGAGGCCACGAGGCGCGGCGCGAACACGGTGACCGAAGACACCTATTACTCGATGGCGATGTCGCGCGGCGCCTCGGCGCTCGGGGTCGCGCTGGCGCTGGGCGAGATCGAGGCCGCGCCCGAAACGGCGATCTGCAAGGACTGGTCACTCTATTCCAGCGTCGCCAGCACCTCGGCCGGCGTCGAGCTGCTGCGCAACGAGATCGTCGTGCTGGGCAATGCACCCGGCTGGGCGGGCGACCTGGTTATCGGCCATGACGTCATGAAGGACGCCATCGATGCTGCCGCCGCGCGCCGCGTGCTCGAGGCTCTGGGCGGCGAGACCGTGGCCGTGCTGGCCAAGGCCGAGGCGGCGCCCTCGGGCCAGATTCGCGGCCGTCGCCACACCATGCTCGACGACAGCGACATCCATTCGACCCGCCACGCCCGCGCCCTGGTCGGCGGCGTGCTGGCCGGCGTGATCGGCGATACACTGCTCTACGTATCCGGCGGCGCCGAGCACCAGGGCCCGGCCGGAGGCGGCCCGGTGGCGATCATTGGGCGGGTCTGACCGGCTGGGCTAAGCTCGGCCTGATGAACGATCCCTACGAGAAGCTCGGCGTGCGTCGGCGCATCAATGCGGCGAGTGCCCTGACGCGGCTGGGTGGCGCGGTGATGGCGCCGGAAGTGGTCGAGGCGATGGCGGCGGCGTCGCGCGGGTCGGTCGATATCGGCGAGCTGCAGGACGCGGCGAGCGCGCGAATCGCCGAGGCGACCGGCGCCGAGGCCGGCATGGTCACCACGGGCGCGGCGGCCGCGCTCACCCTTGCGGCTGCGGCGGCGATCGCGCGCTGGGACGTCGCGAAGATGGCCTCGTTGCCGCATGTCGCCGCCGACATCCTTCTGCCGCGCACGCATCGCACCGGCTACGCGCATGCGCTGGCGGCATCGGGCGCGCGGCTGGTCGATATCGGCCACAACGACCGCGGCACGGGCGCCGGCGTCCGCGGGCTCGAGGCGTGGGAGATCGAGGCGGCGCTCTCGCCGTCGGTCGTCGCCGTCGGTTTCTCCGTCAATCCGACGACCATCGTCGACCTGCCGACCGCCGTTGCCGTTTGTCGCGCGCATGGCTTGCCGCTGATCGTCGATGCGGCGGCGCAGCTGCCGCCCAAGGAGAACCTGCGCCTCTTCATCGCCATTGGGGCGGACCTGGTCGCTTTCTCGGGCGGCAAGGCGCTGGGCGGACCGCAGGCCTCGGGCATCCTTGCCGGCCGGCGCGACCTGATCGCGTCGGCCTTGCTGCAGCAGCTCGACATGGACGTGGCGCCCGACACCTGGACCCCGCCGAAGCTGATCGACCGCGCCAACCTGCGCGGCGTGCCTCACCATGGCATCGGTCGCGGCTTCAAGGCCGGCAAGGAGGAGATCGTCGGCCTGCTCACTGCACTCGATCGGTTCGGGAAAGCGGACGATGCGGCCGCCAACGTCGCGCTCGAAGCCCGGCTGCGGGCAATCGCCGCAGCGCTCGACAGGCATGATGTGACCCTCGTTCCGGCGGCCAGGACCGGACGGGTGCCGGTGCTGGAGATCGCCGTGCCCGACGCGCTGGCGCTCAGCGCGCGGCTGCAACGCTGCGATCCGCCGGTACATTTGTCCGAGCGGCACGCCGAGCGCGGGGTGCTCACGCTCGACCCGCAGGTCCTGTTGCCGGAGCAC
>DASXQC010000023.1:0-16913 GCA_036493235.1 Reyranella sp. | reverse complement strand
CTTGCGGCTGATCTTGTCGACTTCGTCGATATAGACGATGCCGCGTTGCGCCCGCTCGACGTTGTAGTCGGCCGACTGGAGCAGCTTCAGGATGATGTTCTCGACGTCCTCGCCGACATAGCCGGCTTCGGTGAGCGTCGTGGCATCGGCCATCGTGAACGGCACGTCCAGCATGCGCGCCAGGGTCTGGGCGAGCAGTGTCTTGCCGCAGCCGGTCGGGCCGATCAGCATGATGTTGGACTTGGCGATCTCGACGTCGTTCGCCTTCCCGCCGTGGCTGAGACGCTTATAGTGATTGTGCACCGCAACAGCGAGAATGCGCTTGGCCTGGTCCTGGCCGATCACATAGTCATCGAGGATCTGACGGATTTCCTTGGGCGACGGGACGCCGTCCTTGGACTTCACAAGGGTGGTCTTGCTCTCCTCGCGGATGATGTCCATGCAGAGCTCGACGCATTCATCACAGATGAACACGGTCGGCCCGGCAATGAGCTTCCGCACTTCATGCTGGCTCTTGCCGCAGAAGCTGCAATAGAGGGTATTGCGGGAGTCGCCCCCAGATTTGGCGGCTGGCATGTTCTTAACGCACCTCCGCTTGGGTCGCTCGCGAGGGCGCGAGCACACACCCAAGATCAGTAAAACACCCGTCTAGGACCGCGACAATCAAAATATTGTGTATCGCGGTACAAACGGCAAACAATTGGTCGCAGCCTAGCTTCAGGATGCCGCGGCCTGGATGGTCGGAACCGGCCGAGTTTCCATTACCTCGTCGATCAGGCCGAACTCCTTGGCTTCGTCGGGCGAGAAGAACTTGTCGCGCTCCATCGCCCGCTCGATCTCGTCGATCGTCCGGCCCGTGTGCTTAACGTACATCTGGTTCAGACGTGCCCGGGTCAGCAGTATCTCACGGGCATGAATCTCGATGTCCGTCGCCTGGCCTTGGGCGCCGCCGGACGGCTGGTGGATCATGATGCGGGAGTTGGGCAGCGAGAACCGCTTGCCCTTCTGGCCGGCCATCAGCAGCAGGGAGCCGGCCGAGGCGGCCTGGCCATACACCAGGGTCGAGATGTTCGGACGGATGTATTGCATCGTGTCGTAGACAGCGAGCCCCGAGGTCACCACGCCGCCCGGCGAGTTGATGTAGAAGGAGATGTCCTTGGTCGGGTTCTCCGACTCGAGGTACAGCAGCTGGGCGCAAAGCACGCCCGCCACATTGTCCTCGATCGGGCCGTTCAGGAAGACGATGCGTTCCTTGAGCAGCCTCGACCAGATGTCGTAGCCGCGCTCGCCGCGGGCCGACTGCTCGACCACCATCGGCACGTAGTAGTTGTTGTAGACCTCAAGCGGATCGCGGTCGCGCGCCATCGGGGAGCCCCCAGTTGTGACTTTTCAATCTGGAAAAATGGCAGCGCCGGCGGCCCCGTTCAAGGCCGCCGGATCGTAATCAATTCGCAGACGGCGTCTGCTCTGCGGGCTTTTCTTCTTCGTCGGTGTCCGCCTTGCGGGCGGCTTCGATCAGTTCCTCGGGGGTAACCGACTTGTCGGTCACCTTGGACAGCTCGAGGATGAAATCGACGGTCTTCTCCTCGAAGATCGGCGCGCGCATCTGCTCCTTTAGCTGATCGTTCTTGCTGTAGAACTCGAGCACCTGACGCTCCTGGCCGGGATAGCGCATCGCCTCGCGCATGATCGCCTGGTTGAGCTCCTCGGGCGTCACGTCGATGTTGTTCGAGCGGCCGACATCAGCCAGCAGGAGGCCGAGACGCACGCGGCGCTCGGCGATCGTGCGGTACTCCGCCTTGGCCTTCTCCTCGTCCTCGACCTTCTCGCCGTTCTTCTTGGCTTCCTCAATGCGCTGCCAGATCGCGCCGAACTCGCCCTCGACCAGGCCTTCCGGCACCGGGAACTTGTAGGTATTGGCGAGCTTGTCGAGCAGCTCGCGCTTGATCATGCCGCGCGAGATCTGGGTGTACTCCTGTCCGATGCGCTCGGAGACCGCCTTCTTCATCGCCTCGAGGTTCTCGAAGTTGTTCTTCTTCGCAAGCTCGTCGTCGATCGGCTGGTCGACGAACTCGCGGATCTCCTTCACCGTGCACTTGAAGACGGCGTCCTTGCCGGCGAGCTCGGCGTTGCCATAGTCGGCCGGGAACGTGACCTTCACGTCGACCGGCTTGTCGACCTCGGCGCCCATCAGCTGGTCCTCGAAGCCCGGGATGAACGAAGCCGAGCCAAGCTCCAGCGTGTAGTCCTGCGCGGCACCGCCGGGGAACTCCACGCCGTCGACCGAGCCCACGAAGTCGAGCTTGATCGCGTCACCCTTCTGCGCCGGGCGCGGTGGGTCGACCGGCTTCTGCTCGCGGTTGGCCTTGGCGATGCGCTCCAGCGCCTCGTCGACGCTCTTGTCCGGCACGGTCGCCTTCAGGCGCTCGAGCTCGATGCCTGAGAAGTCGAGCTGGCCGATCTCCGGCAGTACCTCGAGCGCGACCTCGAACTCGACGTCCTTGCCCTCGGCGAACTCGCTCTTGAGCTCGACCCGCGGCTGCAGGGCGGGCTTCAGGCCGCGATCGTCGATCGCCTTGGCCGTGCCCTGGTTGACGGCCTGCTCCAGGGCCTCGCCCAGCAGCGCCTGGCCGTACTGCTTCTTGAGCAGGCCGGCCGGCACCTTGCCGGGGCGAAAGCCCGGCAGCGAGGCCGTCTTGGCCATTTCGGCGACGCGCTCGTCGACCTTGCTGGTGAGGTCCTGAGCCGGGATGACAATCTTGAATTGCCGCTTCAGCCCGTCGGCTGCGAGTTCCGTCACTTGCATTGCTTCACGTCCATCTGTTCCGTCTGGTGCGGGCGAAGGGACTTGAACCCCCACGCCTTGCGGCACGAGATCCTAAGTCTCGCGTGTCTACCAATTCCACCACGCCCGCCCGATCCTGCTGAGGGCTGAATGGGCGCGCTTCCTAGCCCGCGCCTGCGAGGCGGTCAATTCATCGCTGCAACAAGGGCTTCGGGCAAATGCTCGACCAGGTCCTCGGCGATCAGACCAAGCTTGCCGAAGCGATATCCGCACTCGCCGTGGATCCAGGCCGCCGCCGCACCGACGGCCAGGAGCGACACCCCCTGGGCCATCAGGCCACCGGCGATGCCGGCCAGCACGTCGCCCGATCCGGCTGTCGCCAGCGAGGCCGGGGCGTGGACATTGATGACCGCCCGCCCATCCGGCGCTGCGATCACCGTGTCGGCCCCCTTGAGCAGGATGGTCGCCCCACTCCGCTGTGCGGCCGAGCGGACACGCTCGACCTTGCCGCCGCCCGCCGCCAACTCGGGGAAAAGTCGGCGGAACTCGCCTTCATGGGGCGTGAGCAGAACCGGACTGGCGATGGCCGAAAACAGACGGGCCGGATTGTCGGCAAAAACTGTGATCGCGTCGGCGTCGAGCACCACCGACCGGCGCGCCGTCAGCGCGGCCAAGACCGCGTCGCGGGTGCGATCGTTCACGCCCGAACCCGGCCCGATCAGGAAGGCGTTGCGCCGCCGGTCCTCGATCAGCCGATCGACAGTGGTGGTATTCACCAGATTGCCCGGCTCGGCCGCGCGGTAAATGCCGGCTGCAGCCTCGGTCGCGGCGATGGTGACGAGGCCGGCCCCTGCCCGCCGCGCTGCCAGTGCCGCCAAGCGTGCCGCACCGGTTGCCGAATCGCCGCCCAGGATCGTCAGATGGCCGCGCGTGTACTTGTTGTCGCCCGCATCGTCGCGGCGCAGCGCCGCCGACCACAGCGGCGGCGCGTTGCGCCAGAGCTGCGGCCGGATGGCGTCGAGCACCGAGGGCGGGATGCCGATGTCCACAACGTGAAGCGCGCCGCAGAGGCGCAGTCCCTCCAGCGAATAGTGGCCTGGCTTGCCGCGAAAGAACGTCACTGTCTCTTCGGCATGAGGCGCGACGCCCATGATCTCACCGGTGTCGCCGTGCAGGCCGCTCGGCACGTCGACCGCGATCACGGACAGCTGGTCGCGGGTCATCCGCTCGATCAACCCGGCCGCAACGCCTTCGATCGGTCGCGTCAGGCCCGCGCCGAACAGCGCATCGATCACCAGCGGTCGGCTGTCGAGGAGTGCGAGCGACGGTGGCACGACCGGGCCTGTCCACAGGCCGGCGGCCCACGCCGCGTCACCGCGCAATTCGCCTGCCCCCTCGAGCAAGGCCAGCGTCACCGGCCAGGCGCGATTCGCCAGGTGGCGCGCGGCGACGAAGCCGTCACCGCCATTGTTGCCGGGTCCGCAGAGCACCAATACCGATTGCTTTGCGTAGCGCGTGATGACTGCATCCGCGACGGCTCGGCCGGCTGCTTCCATGAGGATGGTGCCGGGCGTGCCGCCGGCGATGGTGGCGGCGTCGGCTGCGCCCATCTGTGCGCAGGTGAGCAGCGCCAGATCAGATCGGGGAATCAGGTCGTCAGTCATGCGCGGGGGGATTGGGGCGGCCGACCGGATTTGAACCGGCGACATCTAGAATCACAATCTAGCGCTCTAACCAACTGAGCTACGGCCGCCATCGCAGGGTGCTCCCGACGAAGCGGCGCTTTCCTACGCTGCGCCGCCGAAAGCGTCAAGAAATGGGGGATCGGGAATGGAGTATCACGGCAGGGGCGTCGGCGGCAGCAGGCGGTCGATGGCGCGAATCCACACCGTGCAGGCCTCCTCGACCGACAGGCCGGCGGTCTCGCGCATGCGTGCCCAGCTCTCGAAGTCGGTCAGCGCCTCGATGGCGATCAGGGTGCGCCGGCGCTCGATGTGGCTCACGCTGTCGAGCTCCGGCCGGTACATCAGCAGGATCCTGGCCATGATCGCCTCGCGCACGCGTCGGATGCGCGTCCGCAGCTCCTCCGAGACCTGCTGGTTCAGCACCAGGGCGCGCCACAGCGGCAGCCAGTCCTCGCAGGTCTGGGCACGCGTTTCGACCTGGGTACGGATGCGCGCCGCTCGATCTCCGTTGGCATTGCGGCTTGCCGCCTGCGTGTTCGCTTGGGCGAACGCTTGGTCGGCCGCGGCGAGGCTGAGTGACAGGAGGTCAGGGAAGCGCTCGAACAGCGAGCGCACCGAATAGCCGGCGCGCTCGGCAATCTGGCTCGCCGTCGGCGGGCGCGGGTTGTGCCGCAGCAGCGCCATATAGGCTTCGATGATGTACTGCCTGGTGCGCTCGCTGCGCAGCCGTCGGCCGTCGACGATGACGCTCTTGGTCTCCCCTACCATCGCGCTACGCCGCCGGCGTTGACGGCAGAAGCCGGTCGATCGTCCGCATCCACACCTCGCGGGCTTCCTCGATGGTCAGGCCATAATTCTCGCGCATACGCCCCCAGCTTTCGAAATCGGTCAGCGCCTCGAGCGAGATCAGCGTGTAGCGGCGCATTGGCTCGGCGAGCGTCGCCAGCTCCGGCTGATACATCAGCTCCAGCCGCCGCAGGATCAGCTCGCGCGCCAGCCGGACGCGCGACCGAAGCTCCTCCGAATCGCCCTGGTTGGCGTTGAGCGCCCGCCACATCGGCAGCCACGCTTCGCAGGTGCGCGCCCGGGTCTCGACCTGGGAGCGGATTCGCGTGGCCCGGTCGCCGTCGACGTCGCGCAGCTGCGCGTTGGCGGTGCCCTGGGCGAAGGCATGGTCGGTCGCAGCGATGCGCAGGGACATCAGGTCGGGAAAGCGCTCGAACACCGAGCGTACCGAATAGCCCGCGCGATCGGCGATCTGCGCCGAGGTCGGAACCTGCGAGCTGTCGCGCAGCAGCGACAGATAGGCCTCGATGATCAACTGACGCGTGCGCTCGCTCCGCAGGCGGCGGCCATCGACGACAGGAGCCGAGGTCGACATGATCAGGCCGGCGTCTGCGGCAGCAGGCGGTCGATCGCCTTCACCCAGACAACGCACGCCTCCTCGAACGACAGCCCGTAGAGTTCGCGCATCCGCGCCCAGCTCTCGAAGTCGAGCAGCGATTCCAGTGCCAGCATGACCTTCTTGCGCACCTCATCCGACACCGACGACAGCTCCGGCCGAAACATCATCTCCATACGCATGACGATCAGCTGGCGGATCATGCCGATGCGCTGCTGCAGATCCGGGGCGCTCGAGAGGTCCGCCGACAGCACGCGCCACAGCGGCAGCCAGCGTTCGCAGCCGCTGCCGCGCTGGTTGACCTGGCTCTTGATGCGCGTCAGGCGGTCGGCATCGAGGTCGCGCAGTGCCGCATTGGCCCGCGCCTCGGCGATCGAATAGTCAGTGACCGCGACGCGCAGCGCAGTGAGATCGGGGAAGCGCTCGAAGATCGACCGCACCGAATAGCCGGCGCGCTCGGCGATCTGCACGGCGGTCGGCATGTGGCTGGTCTCGCGCACCAGCGCGATGTAGGCCTCGATGATCAGGCGCCGCGTGCGTTCGCTGCGCAGGCGGCGGCCGTCGATACGCGCCTCCCGCCCCTCGCCCGACGCTGGCGCGGCGGTGTCGCCCGGCTGAACCGCGTCGGTCACGGTCAGGCCGCGGCGCTGGTTGCTACCGGCACCGGGGTCGGCGGCAGCAGGCGGTCGATCGCGTGGATCCAGACCTCGCACGCCTCGTCGAAGGACAGTCCGTGCTGCTCGCGCATGCGCGCCCAGCTCTCCATGTCGGTGAGCGCCTCGAGCGCGATCAGCAGCTGGCGCCGATCCTCTTCCGGCAAGGCCGACAGCTCGGTGCGGTACATCAGCTCCATGCGCGTGACGGTCGTCTCGCGGCCGCGTGCGACACGCGCCTTGAGAGCGCCGGTCTCATCCTGATCGGCGAACTGCAGCAGCACGCGCCACAGCGCGATGCCGCGCTCGCAGGTATGCGCACGCGTCGTGACCTGCGAACGCAGCCGCGTCTCGCGGTCGCCGTCGGCGCCGCGCGGTGGCGCGAGCGCGAGCGCCTGCGCAAGGCTGTAGTCGGTCGCCGCGACGCGCAGTGCGTTGAGGTCGGGGAAGCGCTCGAAGATCGAGCGCACGGAGTAGCCTGCCCGTTCGGCGATCTGCACAGCCGTCGGCATCTGCGGGCTGTCGCGCAGCAAGGACAGGAACGCCTCGATGATCAGCTGCTTGGTGCGTTCGCTGCGCAGCCGGCGTCCATCGATTCGAGGCGGCTTGATGGGAGGTACGTCGGACAAGTCTTTTTTCACACTCAGCCGGTCAGACCTGAATCCACCGGAATCGATAAGGTTGCGGTTACGCTGCTGATAGATACTTAAGATAATGGCAATCGCAATGCAGTAATATGCCGCAACTCGAGACCGGCGTCGTCTGTTTTCGCTAAATATTTCGCGGAAAGCATGAAAATTTCACTCGACCCCGCCGTCAACCGCGAAAATGTCGTCCAAGCCGCTCAATCGCCGCATCCAGTGTTTCGTCCTGCTTGCAGAAGCAAAAACGGGCGAAATGCCGCGGCGCCACGTCCGGATTGTCGTAAAAGGCGCTGACCGGCACGGCGGTCACCCCCGCGTCGACCGTGATGTGGCGGCAGAAGTCTTCATCGGTGCCGTTGAATCCCAGCGGCCGGAAGTCGGTCGTGACGAAATAGGTGCCGTGCGCCGGCAGGATCTCGAAGCCGATCTCGGCCAGCGCGCCGGCCAGGCGGTCGCGCTTGCGCTGCATGTCGCCGGCGAGACTCGAATAATAGCTGTCATCGAGCCGCAGTCCCGTCGCCGTGCCCCATTGTAGATTGGGTGGCGTCGTAAAGGTCATGAACTGATGCGTCTTGGCGATGCACTTCATCATGTCCGCCGGCGCCGTCACATAACCGACCTTCCAGCCGGTCACGCTGAAGCTCTTGCCGGCCGAGCCGATACGCGCGGTGCGCTCGCGCATGCCCGGGAGAGTCATGATCGACTGGTGCTTCCGGTCGTCAAAGATGATGTGCTCGTAGACCTCGTCGCACACCGCGTAGGCATTGTGCTTCAGGCAGAGGGCCGCGATGAACTCGAGCTCTTCGCGGTCGAACACCTTGGAGCACGGATTCATCGGCGTGTTGAACAGGATGAGCTTGGTGCGGTCGCTGAACGCCGCGGTCAATGCCTCGCGCGGCAGGCTCCAACTCGGCGGCTCGAGCCGCACCAGCTTCGGGATGCCCCCAGCCCGCCGCACGATCGGCAAATAAGAATCGTAGAGCGGCTCGATCAGCACCACCTCGTCGCCTGGCTCGATCAGGCCGAACAGGCAGTCGGCCAGCGCCTCGGTCGCGCCCGACGTTACCAGCACCTCGCTCTGCCAGTCGATGTCGAGGCCCTGGAAGCGCTTGCCGTGCTCGGCCACCGCCTGGCGCAGTTCAGGCAGTCCCATCATCGGCGGGTACTGGTTGTGGCCGTTCATCAGGTAGTCGGCCGCCGCCTTGCGCACCGCCTCCGGTCCTTTGTCGTCCGGAAAGCCCTGGCCGAGATTGACCGACTGGTGCTGGCGGGCGAGCGCCGACATCACCTCGAACACCGTGGTCCCGAGGCCGGACATCAGCGAATTGGCGGACTTCATCACAAACTCTCGTTCCTGTTTCTTCTTTAGGCAGAAAATCGCTCAGTCTTTGATCATAGTGCCGCTTAGATCGGCATAGACTCTTGGATTTCCGCCTTTTGGACTGTGGAAATTGTTGGCATGAAAGCTGCTTCCAAGGGGCACGCACGGCCTCGTCAGACGGCGCCGGCGTTGGCGCGTGGAGTTGGCTCAGCAAATGAAGAAGATCGAAGCGATCATCAAGCCCTTCAAACTGGACGAGGTCAAAGACGCGCTGAACCAGATCGGGCTGAAGGGCATCACCGTGCTCGAAGCCAAGGGCTTCGGCCGACAGAAGGGCCACACCGAACTCTATCGCGGCGCCGAGTACGTCGTCGACTTCCTGCCCAAGGTGAAGATCGAGCTCATCATCGAAGACGAGATGGTCGAGAAGGCAGTCGAGGCGATCCGTTCGTCGGCGCAGACCGGCCGCATCGGCGACGGCAAGATCTTCGTGTCGAGCATCGAGGATGCGATCCGAATTCGTACTGGCGAGCGTGGCGACGCCGCCGTATGAGAAACGGCCCGCAGGGGGCCGGGTAACACCAGAGAGGGACGATCGAAAAATGGACGCCAAGCAAGTTCTGGCGATGATCAAGGAAAAGGACGTGAAGTTCGTGGACTTCCGTTTCACCGATCCTCGCGGCAAGTGGCAGCACACGGCGCGCATGGCCTCGGCCACCGACGAAGGCTCCTTCACCGACGGCGTGATGTTCGACGGCTCCTCGATCGCGGGCTGGAAGGCGATCAACGAGTCCGACATGATCCTGATGCCGGATCCCTCGACCGCCGTCCTCGATCCCTTCACCGCACAGACCACGCTGATCGTGAGCTGCGACGTGGTTGAGCCCTCGACCGGCCAGCTCTACGCCCGTTGCCCCCGCTCGACCGCCAAGCGCGCCGAGGCCTACATGAAGTCGTCGGGCATCGGCGACACCGCGGTGTTCGGCCCCGAGCTCGAGTTCTTCGTGTTCGACGACGTCCGCTTCGACGTCCAGATGCAGGGCAGCTTCTTCAAGCTCCATTCGAGCGAGTCGCCATGGAACTCGGGCGCCGAGTTCGAGGGCGGCAACATGGCTCACCGTCCGGGCGTCAAGGGCGGCTACTTCCCGGTCCAGCCGGTCGACTCGCACAACGACCTGCGTGCCGAGATGATGTCGGTCGCGACCGAGATGGGCCTGATCATGGAGATCCATCACCATGAGGTGGCGCCCAGCCAGAACGAGCTCGGTTTCCGCTTCGACACCCTGGTGAAGACCGCCGACAACGTGCAGAAGTACAAGTACAGCCTGCACAACGTCGCCCACAGCTACGGCAAGACGCTGACCTTCATGCCGAAGCCGCTGTACGGCGACAACGGCTCGGGCATGCACACCCACCAGTCGATCTGGAAGGACAACAAGCCGCTGTTCGCCGGCTCGGGCTATGCCGACCTGTCGGAGACGGCGCTCTACTATATCGGCGGCATCATCAAGCACGCCAAGGCGCTGAACGCGTTCTGCAACGCCAGCACCAACTCCTACAAGCGCGTCATTCCGGGCTTCGAGGCGCCGGTGCTGCTGGCCTACTCCTCGCGCAATCGCTCGGCCTCGTGCCGTATCCCCTACGCGTCGTCGCCGAAGGGCAAGCGCGTCGAGGTGCGCTTCCCCGATCCGTCGGCCAACCCGTACCTCGCCTTCGCGGCGATGCTGATGGCCGGCCTCGACGGCATCCAGAACAAGATCCATCCGGGCGACCCGATGGACAAGAACCTGTACGACCTGCCGCCGGAGGAACTCTCCAAGGTCCCGACTGTCGCCGGCAGCCTGCGCGAGGCGCTGAACTGCCTCGACGCCGACCGCACCTTCCTCACCAAGGGCGGCGTGTTCACCGACGACCAGATCGACGCCTACATGGAACTCAAGTGGGAAGAGGTCTACGCCTGGGAGCACCAGCCGGCGCCGATCGAGTACAAGATGTACTACTCGATCTGAGCAAAAGCTCGGATCGCACGGAAAGGCCGCCCCTTTGGGCGGCCTTTTTGCTTGGGCTTGCCAACGTTGACGGTTCCTGGACCGACGCCTATCTGCCTCGTGTGAGGCCACGTCCTCCCCCAGCAATGGGTCGAAGTCCGGGACGGCCCGGCGGCTGGTTCGGGAGGCCGTCGTGGCGTGGCTCATTCTCATCATCGCTGGCGCGTTCGAGGTCGTGTGGGCTTCGGCCATGAAGCAGTCCGACGGCTTCACGCGCCTCTGGCCATCGATCATCACCATCGGCGCGATGCTGGCCAGCGTCGGCCTCCTCTCCTGGGCCATGCGCGTGCTGCCGCTCGGCACGGCCTACATGGTGTGGACCGGCATCGGATCGATCGGCGCGTTTTGCGTGGGCATCCTGTTTCTGGGCGAATCCTTCGGCAGCATGCGCGTCGTCGCAGCCCTTCTCATCGTGAGCGGGATTGCTCTCATGAGGCTTTCCCCTACAGCTTGAGACGATCTTCAGGAGCCTTTGGAGGTCCTGATTCGATGCAGGACGTCGTCGCCAATGCGGCGACACTCGCAGCAGCGCAGAGCAAGATCGCCGTCACACCTCGCAACAATCGTCTCAGTCTCGCCTCCCAGCTGCGGACTCGAAGCATCGAGCGGCAACGCTCCTTCGTACAGCGAAAGGCGTTGCGAACCCTCACTGCTATATCCACACTGATCGGGAACAAACAGATAGGGGAAGCACGTGAGCATCGTTAAGCGGATGGATCACTTCACCATCGTCACGGACAAGGCCGAGGAGACGAAGAACTTCTACGCCCAGCTCGGGCTGCATCCCGGCGACCGGCCGAACTTCGCGGTCAACGGCTTCTGGCTCTACGGCGCCGAGAAGAAGCCGATCCTGCACGTGATCGAAGTGAAGACGATGCCGACGCCGCGTCGCGGCGCCCTCGATCACATGGCCTTCTGGGGCGAGGACATGGCCCAGACCATCGGATGGCTGAAAGGGCAGAACGTCGAATACCGGCTGATGCGCGCGCCCGAGCCCTTCCTGACGTGGCAGCTGTTCTTTCCCGACCCGAACGGCGTCGAGGTCGAGATCGACTTCTCACCGAGCGAGCCGCAGCCTGCCGACTGGAAGGGCAACGTCATGCGACAGCGCAACTGAGACCTTTCGGATCATGGAAGGGCCCGCTTTTGCGGGCCCTTCTTTTTGGTGCAGAGTCCGGCTCGCAAAGTGAGGACATGACAATGGGCTGGATGGACGACGCGATGGTGGAGCTGCGCCCCTGGATCGGGCAGGTGCGGGTGACGGAGGACGACGTCGGGTTGATGTCGGTGCGCCGTGCCGCAGGCACCTTCGACCTGGACCCCGACTCGTTCGTCAAAGGCAGCGAGCTGCCGCCGCTCTGGTTCACCTTCATCGGTAACGAAACGGTGCGCCAAAGCGAGCTTCGCCTCGACGGCCACGCGAAGCCTGGGGTCGTCTTGCCGCCGATCCCGATGCCGCGTCGCATGGGCGCCGGCCGGCGCCTGAAGATCATGGGGCGACTGCGCGCGGGCGAGCCGGCGATCAAGAAGGCGGAGGTGGTCGACATCGTTCCCAAGAGCGGCCGCTCGGGCGACATCTTCGTGCTGACGATGCGCAACACCTATGAACAGGGTGGCAAGACGATCGCGATCGATGAGACCGACGCGATCTACCGCCCGACCGTGCCGGCGGGCCAGAAGACGACCGCAACGGTACCGCACCAGGCGCGCACCGACCACGCGTGGAGCGTGACGACCGAGCTCACCAACACGCTCAACTTCCGCTACGGGGCGCTGACCTGGAACTCTCACCGTATCCACTACGACGGCGACTATACGCGCAGCGAGGAAGGGTATCCGGCGATCGTCTCCAACGGCGGTTTGTCGATGCACCTGATGGTCGATGCGGCACTCAAGCACAGCAAGGGCACATTCACGGGCGGCACTGCCCGCCTCGTCCATCCCCTGTGGGTCGGCGATCGCATCGAGGTTCGCGGCGAGGCTCAGGCTGGAGGCAAACTGAAGATCTGGGCCGCCAACAAGGACGGCGTGCTGTGCGGCGAGATGGACCTGGAGTTCAAGTCGTGAGCGGCCCGCTCGAGGGAGTCCGCGTCGTCGACCTCACGACCATCGTCGTCGGACCGATCTGCACCCGCACCCTGGCCGACTACGGCGCCGAGGTGATCAAGGTCGAGGCGCCGGGCGGCGACCTCCTGCGCACCATGGCCGAAGGCAGCCGCAATCCCGGCATGTCCGGCAAGTTCATCAACTTCAACCGCAACAAGCGCTCGATCGGCCTCGACATCAAGAAGCCGGAGGGCCTCGACGCCCTGCTCCGCCTGATCGACAAGACCGACGTGTTCGTGAGCAACGTGCGGCCCGACGCGCTGGCCCGCGCCGGGCTCGACTATGAGTCCTTGAGCAAGCGCAATCCGCGCCTGATCCAGTGCTCGATCCTGGCGTTCGGCCGCGGTGGCCGGTACTACGGCCGCCCCGCCTACGATCCCGTCATCCAGAGCCTGTCCGGAGTCGCCGGCACGATCGCGCGTGCCACCGGCGAGCCGCGCTTCGTGCCGATGGTGATGACCGACCACACCAGCGGACTCATTGCGGCGCAAGCGATCGGCTTTGCGCTGTTCCGCCGCGAGAAGACCGGCAAGGGCGAGGCGATCGACGTGCCGATGCTGGAGAACATGGCCTCGTTCGTGTCCAGCGAGCATCTCGGCGCCGCCACCTTCGAACCTCCGGTCGGCCCGACCGGCGACGGCCGCTTGCTCAGCCCCAACTACCGCCCGGTGCCGACCAAGGACGGCTACGTCACAGTGCGGCCCAACACCAACGTCCAGGCCTTCGCCTTCTTCGACGCGATCGGCCGGCCCGAGCTCAAGACCGACCCGCGCTTCGACAGCGCTGCCTCGCGCACCAAGAATGCCAAGGCCTACTTCGAGGTCCAGGCGACCTGTCTCGGCCACAAGACGACCGACGAATGGGTCGACCTGTTCGAAAAGCTCGACGTACCGGCAGCGCGCTACAACACGATCGACGAGCTGATGACCGATCCGCATCTCAAGGATGTCGCTTTCTTCAAGGAAGAGGAACATCCGACCGAGGGAAAGATCCGCCGCAGCAAGATCGCCAACGTCTTCTCCGGCGGCGTCCGCGAGAACGAGACGCACGCCCCGCTCTACGGCGAGCACACGCGCGAGATCCTGGCCGAATTGGGCTACGGCAAGGCCGACATCGACATGATGGTTGCGGGCAAGGCGGTCACGGAAGCGGCGAAGCGATAGTCTTGCCGGACCGCGGGCGTCCCGCCCGCCTCATGAATCATGAGCGGGCGCGACGCCCGCGCTCCGGCAAGATCAGAACGGCCTGTCGCCCTCGATCAGGACGCGCTGCATGATGCGGCGCTCGCCCATCGGATAGTCGACATCGACGCGGTGCATGGTGGCGCGGTTGTCCCACACCACACAGTCACCGACCGTCCATTGATGGCCGAAATGGTGCCTGGGCTTGCGCGCTTCGGCGGCGAGCTCGTCGAGCAGTTCGTCGCTCTCGGCCCGCTCCAGACCCTGGATGCGATCGAGCCGGTTGAAGTTGAGATAGAGCGCCTTGCGGCCCGTATCCGGATGCGTCCGCACCAGCGGATGCTCGACGTCGGGCGTCTCGGCAATCTCCTGCACCGTGCGCGTCGACGGCCGGTTGCGGGCACGCGGGGTGTCGTAGGCATGGATCGCGCGCCTGCCGTCGATCCGCTTGCGGGTCGACTCCGGCAGCGCTTCGTAGACAGTGTGCATGTTGCAGAACCAGGTGCGGCCGCCGTGGCTCGGAGCCTCCATGTTGTGAAGAAGCGTCGCCTTGGCCGGCACCGCCATATAGCTGTCGTCGGTGTGCCAGTCCTCCGAGCGCAGCGCCGTCTTGTCGGTGGTGCCGTCGGCCATGAGGGTGCTCACCATGGTCGAGACTTCCGGCACCTCGTCGTTGCGCTTGTAGCGCAGCAGTTGCGCCCGTGGCTTGCCGAACGCCGAGGCGAAATCGCGCATCAGCGGCGCCGTCATCGGCGGGCCGGGCACCACGACCAGCAGATGCTCGCCGAGTGCCTTGTTGAGGATTGCGGCGACGTCGGGCTTGGTCGCGTCCTGCCAGCAAATGTCTTCGATGCGGGCGCCCAGCGGCGCGTCGAGCGGAACGACTTTCATGGCCGAAGCCTAGCGCGCGAACAGTGCGGAAACCAATTCCATCATCCGGGCACGCGTGGCTTGCACCATCGCCTGCACCTTCTGCCAGGCCGGCAGAGACCTCACGAAAGCATAGGCCCGGTCGCGCCAGGCGAAGAACTTCGTGTCGGCCCAGGCGAACCAGGCGATCGTCATCAGGCTCGGTCGCAGGATGCGATAGAGCCGCGCCAGGATCGCCGTCCCCAGCAGCTTGCCCAGCATCACTGAACCGAAGGCGAGACCGTAGTGATGGTGCATGCCGAACCAGAAGGCCGACAGCTTCACCGGCAGGATCAGGATCGAGGGAGCGGCGAACGTCAGCAGCGCCCAGTACGGCGGCAGGCGCACCAGCCATGCCTCGAGCCGGGCGATCGGCGGCCACGCCGCGATCGCCGCCGTCACCATGTTGAGGTAACGGATGATCGTCTGCTCGATGAACACGATCGCGGCCGCGATCGGGACGAGGAGGAGCTGGAGCGCGCGCTTGATGTGCTGCTTCATAGGTGACGTATCTGGGGCGCGATCAAGGCGATTTCACGGGGATGATCGACCCGCCCTGCCGCGTATTCCAACCATGACCCTCCTGAAGCTCCTCGCGACCGCCCTTGTCGCCCTTTCCTTCATGGTTATCGCATTGCCCGGCTACGCCGCCAACGATGGCGACGGCGTCACCAACGGCACGCCGAACAACACGCAGGACCCCGCAGCCAAGCCGCGGCGTCCTCACAAGCATGCGCGTCATGGCCAGCGCCATCACCGCCGGCAGCAGAACCCCGACCAGGGCCCCGCGCCCACCGGCACTGGCCAGGGCTGAGCCGCAGACGTCGTCAAAAGCGGCCGAAAGGCTGTGGATAACCGGGCGCGGCGCGGACTTCGCCCTGCCGCAAAAACTTGCCGCTGAACCCTTCTGGCGAGCACGGGACGGAGCAGCCTGCGCAAACTTTTTGGGACTCACGGCGCTTCGATGCCGAGACCATCGGCATCGAAGCCGTCCCACCCGCTTTTGGAACGGGTGGGATTCCGGATCTGCGCCGGACCTCAGGCCGTCTTCACGAGTTCCGCAATCGCAGCGCCGACCGTCTTGGTGTCGCCGTTGCCGCCGAGGTCCTTGGTCCGCGGGCCGCCCTCGACCAGGGAGGCCGCGATGGCCCGCTCGATCGCCTCGGCCGCCTCGGGATAGCCGAGATGCCGCACCATCATCGCGCCTGACCAGATCTGGCCGATCGGGTTGGCAATCCCCTTGCCGGCGATGTCGGGCGCCGAACCGTGCACCGGCTCGAACATCGACGGGAACTTGCGCTCGGGATTGATGTTGCCCGACGGCGCCACGCCGATCGAGCCGGTCAGCGCCGGGCCGAGGTCGGACAGGATGTCGCCGAACAGGTTCGAGCCCACCACCACGTCGAACCAGTCCGGGTTGCGCACGAAATGCGCGGTCAGGATGTCGATGTGATACTGGTCCGCCTTGATGTTCGGGTACTTCTTGCGCATCGCGTCGAAGCGCTCGTCCCAGAACGGCATGGTGTGGATGATGCCGTTGGACTTGGTGGCCGAGGTGACGTGCTTCTTCTTGGTCGTGCTGGCGAAGTCGAAGGCGAACTTCAAAACTCGGTCGACGCCCTTGCGGGTGAAGATCGCCTGCTGAATCGCCATCTCGTCGTCGGTGCCCTGGAACATGCGGCCGCCGACGGAGCTGTACTCGCCCTCGGTGTTCTCGCGCACCACCCAGAAGTCGATGTCGCCCGCCTTGCGGTTGGCGAGCGGGCTCGGCACGCCTTCGAAGAGGCGCACGGGCCGGAGGTTCACGTACTCGTCGAACTCGCGGCGGATCGGGATCAGCAGGCCCCACAGCGAGACGTGATCGGGCACGCCCGGCCAGCCGACCGCGCCGAGGAAGATGCTCTCGTACTGCTTCAGCGTCTCCATGCCGTCGTCGGGCATCATCTTGCGGGTCTTGGCGAAGCGGTCGCACGACCAGTCGTAGTCGGTGAACTCGAGCTGGAAGTTGAAGCGCCGACCGGCGGCTTCGAGCACGCGTACGCCCTCGGGCAGAACTTCCTTGCCGATTCCGTCACCCGGAATGAGGGCGATCTTGTGCTTGGCCATGTGTTTCCTCTCGCTGGTCCAGAGGACGTATAATGCCCGCGCACTCAGGAGCAAACCATGTCGTTTGATCTCA
>DASXQC010000022.1:0-2838 GCA_036493235.1 Reyranella sp. | reverse complement strand
CGCATTCCTCGAGCACTACACCGAGCGCACCTGCGTCGAGACCCGCCTCTTCCCGGGCATCGGCGAGCTCCTGCGCGCGCTCGCGCCGCGCGGCGTCGCGTGGGGCGTCGTCACCAACAAGGCGCTGCGCTTCACCGAGCGAATCGTCGCCGCGCTTTCGCTTTCGCCCGCGTGCGTGGTCGGCGGCGACTCGACGCCGCACCTCAAGCCCCATCCGGCGTCGCTGCTGCTGGCAGCGGAGCAGCTCGGCCTCGAGCCGGCGCGCTGCTTCTACCTCGGCGACGACCTGCGCGACATACAGGCGGCGCGCGCCGCCGGCATGCGCCCGGTCGCCGTGGAGTGGGGCTACCATCATCCCGACAATTCGGGACCCGGCACCTGGCAGGCCGAGGCCGTCATTTCGCGCCCCGAGGACTTCCTTTCACTATTGGGAAAATCATGAAGGCCGTCGCCCACACCGGAAAAGACGTTGCGTCGCTGGTCGATATCGATCTCCCCGTGCCGTCGCCCTCCGGGCGCGACTTGCTGGTGCGCGTGGCGGCCGTGTCGGTGAATCCCGTGGATTACAAGCAGAGGCAGATGGGATCGCCCACGCCGAGGGTCCTGGGCTGGGACGCCGCAGGCACCGTCGAGAAAGTCGGCGGCGAGGTGACGCTGTTCAAGCCGGGCGACGCCGTCTACTACGCCGGCGACGTGACGCGGCCGGGCTGCAACAGCGAATTCCATCTCGTCGACGAGCGCATCGTCGGCGCGAAGCCGAAGTCGCTCGATTTCGCGCAAGCGGCGGCGATCCCGCTCACCGCCATCACCGCATGGGAGAGCTTTTTCGACCGCCTGAAGATCAAGCACGACAAGACGATGCTGATCATCGGCGGCGCCGGCGGCGTCGGCTCGATCGGCATCCAGATTGCCAAGCAGGCGAAGCTGAAGGTGATCGCCACCGCCTCGCGGCCGGAGACCATCGCGTGGTGCAAGGCGCTCGGCGCCGACCACACCATCGACCACCGCAAGCCGATGCGGGCGCAGATCGAGGCGCTCGGCCTCAAGTTCGTCGACTACATCGCCAACTTCAACGACGTCGACGAGCACTGGGCGGCGATGGGCGACCTGGTGGCGCCCGAAGGCGGCATCGTGCTGATCGTCGGCAACAAGAACCCGCTGGTGGTCGACGCGGTGCGGGCGAAGAGCGCCGCCATCTGCTTCGAGCTGATGTTCACGCGGCCGCGCTTCAAGACGCCGGACATGATCGAGCAGCACAAGCTGCTCAACCACGTCGCCGACTGGCTCGACGCCGGCAAGCTGAAGGGCACGCTCAAGCAGACCCTCTGGCCGATCAATGCCGCCAACCTGCGCCAGGCCCATTCTCAGCTCGAGTCGGGCACCACCATCGGCAAGATCGTCCTGAAGGGCTGGTGAGGGGTTGCTGTTCTTCAGGCCCGAGGAGCGCGATCGCACGCTGTTCCCGCACGACCCGTTCAAGGGCCTGATCGTGCCGCGCCCGATCGGCTGGGTGTCGACGATGAGCCAGGCCGGCGAGGTCAACCTCGCGCCCTACTCCTACTTCAACGCCTTCTCGAGCTCGCCGATGATCGTCGGCTTCTCGAGCGAGGGCGAGAAAGATTCGGCCACGTTCGCCGTGGAGAGCGGCGAGTTCGCGTGGAGCATGGCGACCTGGCCGCTGCGCGAGCAGATGAACGCCAGCGCCGCGCCGCTCGCGCGCGGCGAGAGCGAATTCGCGCACGCCGGCCTCGAGACCGCGCCCTCGCGCCTCATCCGGCCGCCGCGCGTCGCGGCGTCCCCGGCCGCGCTCGAGTGCAAGGTGACGCAGGTGGTCAAGCTGAAGGGCGTAGGCGGCGACGACCTCTCGCGCACGCTGGTGCTCGGCCAGGTCGTCGGCCTGCACATCGACGAGCGCTGCGTGAAGAACGGGCGGGTGGACGCGGTGGCCATGCAGGCGATCGCGCGCTGCGGCTACGACGAGTACACCGTCATAGAGCGCGTGTTCTCGATGGCGCGGCCCACGGGCGGCGGCAACGCCTTCGGCGGACGCGAGGCGGGGTAGCGGCACCGAACTTGCGGCGGATTCACGCTGGGCCGGGTGCGGGGCGAGGGACAACAGTGATGCGGAGCCCGCCATGCCGCGCCGTTCCTCTAGTGTCGTCGCTGCCGCGCTGGCGGCGGCTGCCTCATTCCCCTTTGACGCCGCGAGCGATTCCGGCTCACTGCAAGACGCTCGCCGTGCCCGGTGGGCGCTCGCTGTGGATCGCGAGCCGCTCGCGCAGGAGAGCCCGTCTCTGTTCCCGAAACTGTCGCCCTCCAGCGCCGGAATAGGCTGGGCGAAGACGGGCGAAGCCAAGCCCGATTGCGCGCTGCAGCTTGAGCTCGAGCAAGGCTGGGCCTTGTATGCCGACTGGGACCGTTACCGCACCAAGCTGCCGCAGGTGCGCGACACCGTGGACACCATCCTGGTCGGGCTGCAGCTCAGGTTCCGCTGAGCACCCTTGACCTCGAGCTGAACGTCGACGTTGTTGCGCGTGGCGTGCGAGTACGGGCAGATCTGCTCGTGCGCCTCTTTCGCGAGCATCGCCAGGTCGGCCTGCGACAGGCTGCTGTCCTCGACCCTGAGCTTGACCGAGATGCCGAAGCCGCCCGCGTCGCGGTGAAAAGGGGTTTGATCGCATCCATTTGGTCGTCCTCGGTTGTCGACAGGCTTGGTTACATCCGTAGTCCGTGTAGCGCAGACGGTCACTACAGTGCCGCCATGCCACGTCAGTATGGTTGCACGCAGCAAGGAGGCCAAGTCATGAAAAGCATTCTCGACCGGTCGTTCAAGTACAT